>NZ_JBSVVZ010000108.1:0-13162 GCF_054071875.1 Pseudomonas sp. SDO524_S393
TGTTTTTGCTGGCGCTGAAACCTGTGGGAGCTGTCTTGCCTGCGGTGGCGGTTGGAAATGCACCGACGCTATCGCAGGCAAGCCAGCTCCCACAGTCGATTTGTATTGCCCTTAAGTGACGCTGTTGCGGACTTTGAATTGCGGCTGGTCCCACGTGCCGTTGTCGAGGATTTCGCCGAGGATTTCCACGGCGTCGAACACCTCGGTGAAGCTCGTATACAGCGGGGTAAATCCAAATCGCATGATCCGCGGCTCGCGGTAATCGCCGATCACACCCCGGGCGATCAAGGCCTGGATCACGGCGTAACCTTCAGGGTGTTCGAAACTCACATGGCTGCCACGCCGGGCGTGTTCACGCGGGGTGATCAACGTCACGTCATGGGCGGCGCAACGGGCTTCGACCAACGCGATAAACAGGTCGGTGAGCGCCAGGGATTTGCTGCGCAAACTCGCCATATCGGTCTGGGCAAAAATCTCCAGGCCGCACTCGACCATGGCCAGCGAGGTGATCGGCTGGGTGCCGCACAGGTAACGGGCGATGCCGGCGCTCGGCGCATAGCGGGATTCCATCGCGAATTGCCGGGTATGCCCGAACCAGCCCGACAACGGCTGGCGTACCACGTCCACCAACGCCGGGTTGACCCACACGAACGCCTGGGAACCCGGCCCGCCGTTGAGGTATTTGTAGGTGCAGCCAATCGCGTAATCGGCGCAGGCCGCGTGCAGGTCGATAGGCACTGCGCCCGCCGAATGCGCCAGGTCCCAGAGGCTCAGGGCGCCGCACTCATGGCTCAACGCAGTGAGCGCCGGCATGTCGTACATATAGCCGGTCTTGTAATTGACGTGGGTGAGCATCACCACCGCCACGTCGGCGTCGATGGCCTGGGGCAGTTCTTCCGGGCTGTTGACCAGGCGCAGGGAATAGCCCTGTTGCAGCAACTCGGCCAAGCCCTCGGCGATGTACAGGTCGGTGGGGAAGTTGCTCGCCTCGCTGACGATCACTTTGCGATGAGGCTGGCGTTGGCGCTGCACCGTCAATGCGGCACTCAGCACCTTGAACAGGTTGATCGAGGTGGTATCGGTGATCACCACCTCGTTGTCACGCGCACCGATCAACGGCGCCAGGCGGTTGCCCAGGCGCTGCGACAGGTCCGCCCAGCCGGCGCTGTTCCAACTGCGGATCAAGCCGTTGCCCCATTCTTCGCTGATCACCTGTTGCGCCCGCGCCAGAGCCGCTACCGGGCGGGCGCCCAATGAGTTGCCGTCGAGGTAGATCACGCCCTCGGGCAAGGCGAACTGGCGGCGCAAGGGCGCCAGCAGGTCCTGGGCGTCGAGGGCTTGGCAATGGCTTCGGGAGGTCATGAACGGTCCTGTTTTTATAAGTGTGAATGGAGCAAATAATGAACGAAGCTTTGGAGAATTTTCGTGCAAAGTGCTCGGCAACAGGCTAATTAAGCTGCAGGAAATTCGAACCTTTCCCCAAAACCCGCGGATTTATTCTAATCATGATTCTCGACGCTACCGACCTGCGCCTCCTGCATTACCTGCAACAGGATGGCCGCATCAGCAACCAGGAACTGGCCGAAAAAGTCGCGCTGTCCCCTTCGGCATGCCTGCGCCGTTTGCGCCTGCTGGAGAGCGAGGGAATCATCAGCGGCTACCGCGCAGTGCTGAATGCGGAGCAATTGGGCATCGAGCTGGAAGCGATCGTGCACCTGTCGTTGCGTCAGGATGTGGAGGACTGGCACGAGACGTTCATCAAGAAGGTGCAGGGCTGGCCGGAGGTGGCCAGCGCCTATGTGATCACCGGCGCCAGCAACTATGTGCTGCGGGTACAGGCCCGGAACTTGAAGCACTTTTCGGACTTTATCGTGAACCACCTGAACCGCACGGCGGGGGTGACGGACATACGCTCGGAGATCGTGTTGCAGAAGATCAAGGATCGGGATGAGGTGTTGGACCTGGTCATCCGCAAATAGCCGCAACACCACCACACTCTGTGAGAGCTGGCTTGCCTGCGATGACGGTGGTGAATGCACCATTGCTATCGCAGGCAAGCCAGCTCCCACATTTTTAACCGCGTTCAGTCTTCGAGGGCACGCACGCGTTGCATGCGTTGCTGCTCCAGCGGTGCAGCCGAAGACTGCAACTCAAAGTCAAAATCAATCTGCGCAAACCGCCCTTCCACGCCAAACTCCCGCGCCAGTTGCGGATCGTCACTGAAGCGAATTTCGGCGATCAATTCATCCCGCGTGGCGTAGGCAAAATCATCATGCAGATACGGATCATCCGACAGGTTGATCTGCGTGGTCAGGTGCCGATGCCCCGGCGCGGAAATGAAGAAGTGGATATGCGCCGGGCGCTGCCCATGTCGCCCCAGTTGGTCGAGCAACTGCTGGGTCGGCCCGGTGGGCGGGCAGCCGTAGCCCGACGGCACGATGCTGCGAAAACGGTAGTTGCCCTGAGCGTCGGTCTCGATGCGTCGACGCAGGTTGAATTCCGATTGCGTCGGGTCGAACCAGGAGTACGTGCCGCCCGTGTTGGCCTGCCACACATCCACAATCGCCCCGGCCAACGGCTTGCCCTGCGTGTCGCGCACCTGCCCGCGCATGAACAGCGGCACGGCGGCGTCCGTGCCATCGTCCAGCCGCGCTTCGTACTTCGACAGCGGTGCACCGGCCACGTACAGCGGGCCCTCGATGGTGCGCGGCGTACCGCCGGTCTTGCCGGCCTCCTCGTCGGCGGCGTCCATCAGCAAGTCCAGGTAATGCTCCAACCCCAAGCCAGCGGCGAGCAGGCCGGCTTCCTGGTGCTTGCCCAGCTCGTTGAGGTAGTTGACCGCCTTCCAGAACTCTTCCGGGCTCACCTCCAGGTCTTCGATGATGTTCACGGTGTCGCGCAGGATCCGGTAGATCAGCGCCTTGGCGCGCGGGTTGCCCGCGTCGTTGAGGTGGCCGCTGGCTTGTTCGAGAAACCGTTGGGCATGGGCCGTCTGGGAAAGGCGAATGGACATGGTGCACTCCTCATCTTGTAATTATCAGGCTTGAGAACCGGCTTAGCGGTCGTCCCCATGGATCGACGAAGGGTGACGGCACAGGGCGTTCACTTCGATGGCCATGTAGGGGAAAAGCGGCAGTTGCATCAGCAGGTCGTGCAGTTCCTGCACGCTGTCGACATCGAACACGCTGTAGTTGGCGTAGTGCCCGGCGATACGCCACAGGTGGCGCCATTTGCCTTCGTGTTGCAGGCGCTGCGCCAGCGCCTTCTCCTCGGCCTTGAGGCTGGCGGCGCGCTCGGGTGGCATATCGAGGGGCAGGTTCACGGTCATTTTTACGTGGAACAGCATGGCAGGTGCCTCTTAGTGTTTGTCGCGACGGAAGAACGCCAAGCGCTCTTCATCGATGGCCAGGCCCAGGCCCGGTACGGCAGCAACGTGCAGCTGGAAATCCCGATAGACCGGCGGTTCGGTGAGGATGTCTTCGGTGAGCAGCAACGGGCCGAACAGCTCGGTGCCCCAGGCCAGCGTGTTCAGCGTGAGAAAGGCATGGGCCGAAGCCAGGGTGCCGATGCCGCCTTCCAGCATGGTGCCGCCGTACAGGCCGATGCCCGCCGCTTCGGCAATCGCGGCGGTGCGCAACACGGCGCGGGGGCCGCCGTTCTTGGCGATCTTGAGGGCGAACACCGAGGCTGCGCCTTCGCGGGCCAGGTTGAACGCATCCTCGACGCACTCGATGGATTCATCGGCCATGATCGGCGCCGGGCTCGACCGATTGAGCCGGACCATACCGCCACGGTTATTGCGCGAGATGGGTTGCTCGATCAGGTCGATACCGTTGTCGCCCAGCACCTTGCACGCCCGCAGCGCCACCGCTTCGTCCCAGGCCTGATTGACATCGACGCGCACACTGGCGCGCTCACCCAGGGCCTTTTTGATCGCAATCACATGGGCCAGGTCGTGGCTGACATCACGGGCCCCAATCTTCAGTTTGAAGAGGCGGTGGCGGCGCAGGTCGAGCATCTTTTCCGCTTCGTCGATATCCCGCGCGGTGTCGCCGCTGGCCAGGGTCCAGGCCACCGGCAAGGCGTCGCGCACGCGTCCGCCGAGCAGTTCGCTGACGGGCAGGTTCAGGCGTTTGCCCTGGGCGTCGAGCAACGCACTTTCAATGCCGGACTTGGCAAACGTATTGCCGCGAATACTGCGTTCCAGGCGCTGCATGGCCGCGTTGATATTGCTCGCGTCCTGGCCGATCAACAGCGGGGCGAAATGACGATCGATATTGACCTTGATGCTGTCGGGGCTTTCGTTGCCGTAGCTCAGGCCGCCGATGGTGGTGGCTTCGCCGATGCCTTCGATGCCGTCGGCGCAGCGCAGGCGGATGATCACCAGCGTCTGGTTCTGCATCGTGTGCATGGCCAGCTTGTGCGGGCGAAGGGTGGGAAGGTCGACGATGATCGTGTCGATCGACTCGATGGCGCAAATCGGCATGGCAATACCCGTGGGGTTACTTTCAAGTTTCAGCCGATTCTGTGCCGTATTTTTCAAGGCTTCCAATATAGAATGGGTCTCGCACAATACCTCACAGGTATGAAAGGAGCCGTCATGGAACTGCGTCACCTGCGCTATTTCCAGGTGCTGGGAGAGACCCTCAACTTCACCCGCGCCGCCGAACGCCTGCACATCGCCCAGCCACCGCTGAGCCGGCAGATTCAGCAATTGGAGGACGAACTCGGGGTGACCCTGCTGGAGCGTGGCCGACCGCTGCGGCTGACCGAAGCCGGGCGGTTTTTCTATGAGCACGCCAACGTGTTGCTCGAACAGTTGAACAAGGTCTGCGACAGCACGCGGCGCATTGGTCAGGGCGAGAAGACCTGGCTGGGCATCGGCTTCGCGCCCTCGACCCTGTACGGCGTGCTGCCGGAACTGATCCGCCGCCTGCGTACCCATGAGACGCTGGAGCTGGAGTTGGGATTGTCGGAGATGACCACGTTGCAGCAGGTCGAAGCGCTCAAGGCCGGGCGCATCGATGTGGGCTTCGGGCGCATTCGCATCGACGACCCGGCCATCGTCCAGCGTGTGCTGGTGGAAGACCGATTGGTGGCGGTGCTGCCCGCCGGTCACCCGTTGCTCGCCGCCCCCGTTACCCTCGCGCAATTGGCAGCGGAACCCGTGGTGCTTTACCCGGGCAACCCGCGCCCCAGCTACGCCGACCATGTGATCGCGCTGTTCGACACCCACGGTCTGAGCCTCCAGGTAGCGCAGTGGACCAACGAGTTGCAGACCGCCATCGGCCTGGTCGGCGCCGGCATGGGCGTGACGCTGGTACCGGCGTCGGTGCAGGTGCTGCATCGGGCGGACATCGGCTACACGCCGATTGTGGAGGTCACGGCGACCTCGCCGATCATCCTCAGCCGACGGGTGAATGACCAGTCGCCGGGGCTCAGTCATTGCCTGCAACTGGTCGAAGAATTGATCTGATTCCTCCCAAACACCACAAAACCCCTGTGGGAGCTGGCAAGCCAGCTCCCACATTTTGATCTTCATGGGGTTCAAAGGCTGCGCAGGCGCTTGCGTTGCAGGGTTTGGCTGGGCGATTCATCGAACAGCTTGCGATACTCCGCCGAAAATCGCCCCAGGTGGGTAAAGCCCCAGCCCAGGGCGATCTCGGAAATGGTTTGGGTGGCGCCATGTTCAAGGATGGCCTGGCGCACCGCACTCAAGCGGTGCTTTTTCAGATAAGCCATGGGCGACAGCGCGAAGTATTTGCGAAAGGCGTCGAACAGCTTGAACCGTGACACCCCGGCGGCGGCTTCCAGGTCCTCCAGATGCAACGCTTCGCGGGCGTGGTCGTGAATGTACTGCCGCGCGCGAACCAGATAATGCGGCAGCTTCACCCCCAACACATCGCGCAGTGTTTCGGAGTAATTGTTCGGCTGGGCCAGAATCAGGCCCTTGATCAACGAGCTTTCCAGGTCGCGGGTAAACGCCGGCTGTTCATACAACGCGCTGCCTTGTTCCAGTTCCGTGATGAAGTAACGCACCATGCGCCACCAGGCCGCCGAAGCGCCGTCCACCGCGTCCATCGCCGATTCAAAGCGCAGCGGCACCTGGACCGGCCGTTGCAGCAAACCTTCCAAAGCCTCGCTCATCGCCGCCCGCGTGATCACCACCTGCAACTTGCGGCAGTCGCCGGAGATCGCCAGCACTTGATGTTCATTGGGCGAGATGATCACCCCCTGGTCGCGGTTGGAACTCGCCCGCTCGCCGTTGCGGCTCAACTCCTGCTCGCCCACCAGGGGCAGGCTCAGGCTGTAGCTGCTGAAGTGTTCGGCGTCTTCGATGTCGATGGTCACGTCGGTGCCGTACTCGATCACCCCCAGGGTGGTGGCGCGGGACTTGAGCACATTGGCGCTGTGCTGAAAACGCAGGCGCTCGGGTGTGGCGGTGGCCAGCCGATGCGGGCCGCAGATGCCCGACATCCAGTTACAGGCGCCTTCCAGGTCGAAACGTTGGATCGATTGGCTGCTCATCAGGTGCACCCACGGCGGTTAGGCTTGTGCGCGCTCTGGCGGCGCGTCTGGTCAATCACAGTAGCGCATTGCACGGGCGTGCGGCAGCCGTCGCCACTTTTCGGCCCGGCTTCCCCGATTAAGCGGATAGCCCACGCTCGACCGTGCTGTTTTTAATGGGCCACCGATCAGCCCAGACAAGAAAGGTGCCTCCCATGCGTGGTCCAAAAAGCGTCGAGCAGTGGAAAACTTTTATTGAAGGGTGCCTGGATTTTCGCCCCGCCGAGGGGGTGTTCCGTATCGCCCGCGACCTGTTCACCGAGCCAGACCTGTTCGACCTGGAGATGGACCTGATCTTCGAAAAGAACTGGATCTACGCCTGCCACGAAAGCGAGCTGGCGCATAACCACGACTTCGTGACGATGCGCGCCGGGCGCCAGCCGATGATCATCACCCGCGACGGTGAAGGCCGGCTCAACGCACTGATCAACGCCTGCCAGCATCGCGGCACCACCCTCACCCGGGTCGGCAAGGGCAACCAGTCGACCTTCACCTGCCCGTTCCATGCCTGGTGCTACAAGAGCGATGGTCGATTGGTGAAGGTCAAGGCGCCGGGGGAATACCCGGAAGGGTTCGACAAGGCCACGCGCGGCCTGAAAAAAGCCCGCATCGAGAGTTACAAGGGGTTCGTGTTCATCAGCCTGGACGTGGCGGGCACCGATAGCCTGGAAGACTTCCTGGGGGACGCCAAAGTGTTCTTCGACATGATGGTCGCCCAGTCCGCCACCGGTGAGCTGGAGGTGCTGCCGGGCAAATCCGCCTACACCTACGACGGCAACTGGAAGCTGCAAAACGAGAATGGCCTGGACGGTTATCACGTCAGCACCGTGCACTACAACTACGTGGCCACGGTGCAGCATCGCCAACAGGTGAATACCGAAAACGGCACAGGCGCAGGCAGCACCCTGGACTACAGCAAGCTCGGCGCGGGTGACGCCAACACCGATGACGGCTGGTTCGCCTTCAACAATGGCCACAGTGTGTTGTTCAGCGACATGCCCAACCCCAGCGTACGCTCCGGCTACGCCACCATCATGCCGCGCCTGGTGGAAGAGCACGGCCAGCCCAAGGCCGAGTGGATGATGCACCGCCTGCGCAACCTGAACATCTACCCGAGCCTGTTCTTCCTCGACCAGATCAGCTCGCAGCTGCGCATCATCCGCCCGCTGGCGTGGAACAAGACCGAGATCATCAGCCAGTGCCTGGCGGTGAAGGGCGAGTCCGACGCCGATCGCGAAAACCGCATTCGCCAGTTCGAAGACTTCTTCAATGTGTCCGGCATGGGCACGCCGGACGACCTGGTGGAATTCCGCGAAGCCCAGCGCGGGTTTCAGGGGCGACTGGAGCGCTGGAGCGATATCTCGCGCGGCAGCCACCGCTGGGAGACCGGGCCCACGCCCAACAGCGAAACCCTGGGCATTCAACCGGCGATGACCGGCACCGAATTCACCCACGAAGGCCTGTATGTCAACCAGCACCGCAACTGGCAAAGGTGCCTGCTCGACGGCCTCGATCAACACGCGCTGAAACTGCGGGAGGTGGAATGATGAATGCCCAGTTGCAGTACCGGATCGAGCAGTTCTTCTACCGCAAGGCCGAGCTGTGCGACGCCCAGGACTGGGATGCCTATGTGCAGCTCTTCGATCCGCAGAGCGAGTTCCACCTGCCGCAATGGGACTCTGAACACGTCTACACCCGTGACCCCAAGCGCGAGATGTCGTTGATCTACTACGCCAACCGCTCGGGCCTGGAAGACCGCGTGTTCCGTCTGCGCACCGGCAAGGCCGCGTCGGCCACACCGATGCCGCGCACCGTGCACCTGATCAATAACGTGCGCATTGCCGAGCACGCGGATGACACGCTGGAGGTGAAATTGAACTGGCACACGCTGTTCTATCGCCTGGCCACTTCGGAGCAGTTCTACGGACATGCCACCTACCGCCTCAAGCCCGACGGCGATAGCTGGCTGATCACCCACAAGCATGTGTTGTTGCTCAACGACACCATCAACTCGGTGCTGGATTTCTATCACCTTTGACAGCCGACTGTAACTTGTAGTGAGCGGGCTTGCCCCGCGCTGGAGTGCGCAGCGCTCCCAAGCTTTTGGGGCCGCTGCGCAGCCCAGCGCGGGCGGTGCGACGATTCGCCAAGCCCGCTCACTACAATCCAATCCATGGAGAACGCTGGATGAATCACAAAGTGGCCTTCAGTTTTGCTGACGGCAAGACCCTGTTCTTCCCGGTGGGCGCGAATGAAATCCTGCTCGATGCGGCGTTGCGCAACGGCATCAAGATCCCCCTGGACTGCCGCGAAGGCGTGTGCGGCACCTGCCAGGGACGTTGCGAATCCGGCGAGTACACCCAGGACTATGTGGACGAAGAGGCGCTGTCCAGCCTCGACCTGCAACAGCGCAAGATGCTCAGTTGCCAGACGCGGGTGAAGTCCGATGCGACGTTCTACTTCGATTTTGCTTCGAGCCTGTGCAATGCGCCGGGGCCGGTTCGAATAAACGCGACCGTGAGCGCGGTAGAGCCAGTGTCGGCCAGCACGGCGATCCTGAACGTGCAACTGGATCAGGCGCTGGAGTTTCTGCCAGGCCAATATGCGCGCCTGTCGGTGCCGGGCACGGACAGCTGGCGGTCTTACTCATTCGCCAATCTTCCCGGCAATCAGCTGCAATTCCTGGTGCGTCTGTTGCCCGACGGTGTCATGAGCAACTACCTGCGCGAACGTTGCCAGGTGGGCGACCCGATCCTGATGGAAGCGCCACTCGGCGCGTTCTACTTGCGTCATGTCACCCGCCCCCTGGTACTGGTGGCGGGCGGCACTGGCTTGTCGGCCTTGCTGGGGATGCTCGATGAATTGGCCGCCAACGGCTGCAACCAACCGGTGCACCTGTATTACGGCGTACGCAGTGCCGAAGACTTGTGCGAAGCGGCACGCATCCGGGCCTACGCCGCAACGATCAAGGCGTTTCGTTACACCGAAGTGCTGAGCGCGCCTTCCGATGACTGGCCCGGCAAGCGCGGCTACCTCACCGAACATTTCGACCTGGCCGAATTGCGGGACAGTTCGGCGGATATGTACCTGTGCGGCCCCCCGGCCATGGTCGAATCCATCCAGCAATGGCTGGCAGATCAGGCACTTCATGGCGTCCAGCTGTATTACGAAAAGTTTACGCAGAGTAATATCTGACCCCTCAGAAGTTTTGAGGGGTGGGCGCGACGTGCATTCACCCTGAAAAAAACAAGTAGAAGGGAACGTTAATGGCGGATGACATGGTTAACCCGGTGGGCCTCAAGCGTGGCCTGAAGAACCGGCACATTCAGCTGATCGCCTTGGGAGGGGCGATTGGCACGGGGTTGTTCCTCGGCTCGGCCGGGGTACTCAAATCGGCGGGGCCGTCGATGATCCTGGGCTACGCGATTGCCGGTTTCATCGCGTTCCTGATCATGCGTCAGCTCGGCGAGATGATCGTTGAGGAACCGGTGGCCGGTTCCTTCAGCCACTTTGCGCACAATTACTGGGGTGGCTACGCAGGCTTCCTCGCGGGCTGGAACTACTGGGTGCTCTACGTGCTGGTGGGCATGGCCGAACTGACGGCGGTGGGCAAGTACATCCAGTTCTGGTGGCCGGACATCCCGACCTGGGTCAGCGCGCTAGTGTTCTTTGTCGCGGTGAACCTGATCAACACCCTGAACGTCAAGTTCTTCGGTGAGGCCGAATTCTGGTTCGCGATCATCAAGGTGGTGGCGATTGTCGGCATGATCGTGCTCGGCTGCTACCTGCTGTTCAGCGGCAGCGGCGGCCCGCAGGCGTCCATCAGCAACCTGTGGAGCCACAACGGCTTCTTCCCGAATGGCGGCATGGGGCTGTTGATGTCCATGGCGTTCATCATGTTCTCGTTCGGGGGCCTGGAACTGGTGGGCATCACTGCCGCCGAGGCCAGCGAGCCACGCAAGGTGATCCCGAAAGCGATCAACCAGGTGGTGTACCGGATCCTGATCTTCTACGTCGGCGCCCTGACCGTGCTGCTGTCGCTGTACCCGTGGGACCAGTTGCTGCAAACCCTCGGCGCCTCGGGCGATGCCTACAGCGGCAGCCCGTTCGTGCAGATCTTCTCGCTGATCGGCAACGACACCGCTGCGCACATCCTCAACTTCGTGGTGCTGACCGCGGCGCTGTCGGTGTACAACAGCGGCGTGTACTGCAACAGCCGCATGCTGTTCGGCCTGGCCGAGCAAGGCGATGCGCCCAAAGCGTTGCTGAAGCTGAACAAGCAAGGCGTGCCGATCCGCGCCCTGGCGATTTCGGCGCTGGTGACGATGCTGTGCGTGGTGGTCAACTACGTGGCACCGAAGAGCGCGCTGGAGCTGTTGTTCGCGCTGGTGGTTGCCTCGCTGATGATCAACTGGGCGCTGATCAGCATTACCCACATCAAGTTCCGCAAAGCCTTGGGCGAGCAAGGCGTGACGCCGTCGTTCAAGGCCTTCTGGTTCCCGTTCAGCAACTACCTGTGCCTGGCGTTCATGGTGATGATCATCGGCGTGATGCTGGCGATTCCGGGGATCAGCGAGTCGGTGTATGCGATGCCGGTGTGGGTGTTGATTATCTACATCGCCTACCGGTTGCGGGTTCGCAAAAGCAACGCGGTAGTGAACGCACAATAATCCCTGTGGGAGCCGGGCTTGTGTGGGAGCCGGGCTTGCCCGCGATGGCGGATTATCAGTCGCTGAATGTGTTGGCTGATATACCGCTATCGCAGGCAAGCCAGCCTCCCACAGTTTTGAATGCATTCCAAATGAAGAAGCCCCGGTGATCCGGGGCTTTTTGTTTACAGCGTGGAGCGTACTCGCCACAGTTCGGGGAACAGCACGGTGTCGAGCATCTTGCGCAAATACCCCACGCCCTCGGTGCCGCCGGTTCCCGGCTGGAAACCGATGATCCGCTCCACCGTGGTCACATGGCGAAAACGCCACTGGCGGAACGAGTCCTCCAGGTCGATAAACTTCTCGGCCAACTGATACAAGTCCCAATACCGGTTCGGGTCGCGGTACACCTCGCGCCAGGCCGCCTCCACCGAGTCATCATGCACCGTGGCCGCCGTCGGATCACGCTCGGCGCGTTTCGGGTCGATTGCCAGACCGGCCTTGATCATCAGGTTGATCGCCTCGTCATACAACGACGGCGTGGCAATCGCCACTTTCAATTCGTTCAGCAGTTCCGGGCGATGGGCATGGGGCCGCAGCAGTGCCGGGCTCTTGTTGCCGAGGATGAATTCGATCTCGCGGTACTGGAACGACTGGAACCCCGACGACTGCCCCAGGAACGGGCGAATCGCCTTGTATTCCGACGGGGTCATGGTCGCCAGTACCGCCCACGCGTGCACCAGTTGATCGAAGATCCGCGAGACCCGCGCCAGCATCTTGAACGCCGGCGGCAACTCGCCCAGGCGCACGTGTTCGCGGGCGGCCTTGAGTTCGTGGAGCATCAGTTTCATCCACAGCTCGGAAGTCTGGTGCTGGATGATAAAGAGCATTTCGTTGTGGTCCGGCGACAGCGGGTGCTGGGCGCTGAGGATTTTGCCCAGGTCCAGGTAATCGCCGTAGCTCATGGACTCGGAGAAATTCAGTTCGGCGTTATGCCATTCTTCGGGCGGCTGATAATCAGCAGAGAAGGGACATTGGCTCATCGCGCGGGCTCCTTGAAAGGTCGCAGGATCGCGCGGACCGGGCTCGCGTCCAGGTTGGCAAACCGCAGCGGCAGCGCGATCAATTCATAGTCCCCCTCCGGCACGTCATCGAGCACGATGCCTTCGAGAATCGCCATGCCATGGCGCGCCACGGCGTTGTGGGAATCCATGGTTTTGGACTGCTGCGGGTCCAGCGACGGGGTATCGATTCCGATCAAACGCACACCCAGGCTGGCGAGCAACTCAATGGTTTGCGGTGCGATAGCGGTGAAATTCGAATCCCATTCGGTCAGCGGCGCTTGTGGATAAGTGCGCAACAGCACGCGCTCGGGCAAGTTATCCACACGCCCTTCCAGTTGATGCGGTTGCACCAATGCGCCGCTGTTCAGGCAATGCAGCACGCGGCAGGGGCCCATGTACACATCCAGCGACACCTCGCCGATGGGCGCGCCGTCGGCGCTGTAATGCAACGGTGCGTCCACATGGGCACCGGTGTGCGGCGACAAGGTGATACGCCCGACATTCACCGGACACTCCGGGCCAAACTGCCACACGCGTTCTTCCTGGAACGGCGTATCTCCCGGCCAGGTCGGCGTCGCCGCACTCAAGGGCGGGCTGATATCCCACCACGTTTTTATTGGGTTCATTTGAAGGCTCTCACTCATTCTGCAGAGAATGATACGAGGGGCGGTTGCGAATTTTCTTGCGAATACTGGCGCCAGACGGAGGATCTTTCGCACTTACTGCGAGGAATTGGGGTATTCACGCTCGATAATTTCTCCCAGCCACGGTAGATCTGCCACTGAAGATCCAATGCGGGAGCGGGCTTGCCCGCGAATGCAGTGGATCAGACACCTGAGGGGCGACTGACACACCGCCTTCGCGGGCAATCCCGCTCCCACA
>NZ_JBSVVZ010000109.1:0-12836 GCF_054071875.1 Pseudomonas sp. SDO524_S393
ACGGCAGTGAATTCACCGCCGCTATCGCAGGCAAGCCAGCTCCCACAGTTTGATCCGTGGCGTTTCAGTTACTCGTGCACCGCCACACCTTTGAGGTAAGGCGCCGGCGCCGCCCCCAGGTTGCTCAGCATGCGCTCGCTGTACCAGTCCACGAAGTTCACCACGCCGAATTCATAAGTCTTGGAGTAGGGGCCCGGCTGGTAAGCGGTGGAGTTGATACCGCGCTGGTTTTCTTCGGCCAGGCGACGGTCCTGGTCGTTGGTCGCGTCCCATACCTGGCGCATGCGCTCCACGTCGTAGTCCACGCCTTCCACGGCGTCCTTGTGCACCAGCCACTTGGTGGTGACCATGGTTTCCTGTGCGCTGATCGGCCACACGGTGAACACAATGATGTGATCGCCCATGCAGTGGTTCCAGGAGTGCGGCAGGTGCAGGATGCGCATAGAGCCCAGGTCCGGGTTCTTGATGCGACCCATCAGCTTGGCGCAGCCCTGCTTGCCGTCCATGGTCATCGACACGGTGCCCTTGAGCAGCGGCATGCGCACGATACGGTTGCGCAGGCCGAAGCTGGCGTGGGCGTACGGGATCTTCTCGGCATCCCAGGCGGCGGCGGAGGCGGCCACGTGGTCCTTGAACGCCTGGTCGGCGCGCGGGTCAGTCACGTCGTCCCATTCCAGCAGGGTTTTGAGCAGTTCCGGGTGCGACGCGTTGCAGTGGTAGCACTCGCGGTTGTTTTCCAGCACCAGCTTCCAGTTGGCCTTTTCCATCAAGGTGGTGGTAATCGCCACCTTGGTGTTTTCCATGTCGTAGGGTTCCATGTAGTGGTTCAGCGTCGACAGGAAGTCATCGATGGCCGGCGGGTTCTCGGCCAGGCTGATGAAGATGTAGCCACCGGCGGTCTTCACGTTCACCGGCTTCAGACCGTACTGCTTCATGTCGAAATCGGCGCCCATTTCGGTGCCGGCGAACAGCAGGCGGCCGTCCAGCTCGTAGGTCCACTGGTGGTAGTGGCAGACCAGTTTGGCGACCTTGCCCTTGTCGCTGGTGCACAAGCGCGAACCCCGGTGACGGCACACGTTATGGAACGCATGCACTACGCCTTCGGCGCCACGGATCACGATGATCGGGTTCTTGCCCACTTGCAGGGTGAGGTAGTTGCCCTTGGCGGGGATCTCGCAGGTCATGCCGGCGATCAACCACTCTTTCTGAAAGATTTCCTGCATGTCGATATCGAACAGCCGGTCATCGGAGTAAAACGGCTGGGGCAGCGAGAAAGTGCGCTCGCGTTCCTGCAGCATTTGCGCGGTGGCCTTGCGTGCGGGTTCCAGCGGATCGCCCAAGCTCAAGGTTGCGGTGACGTCCATCGTGTGTGTCCTCATGGCCATTCGGTGTGGCCGGCGAATAGTGGCTACGGTTGGTGCTTTGCAAGGCGTAAAGAAAGCGTCGTTGTTGGGAGCGAGTGTGGGGCCGGCGATACGTGGAACCTTATCCATGAGCGACATGGCCCACTCTGTTCCCGACGCGCAACCCTAGGTCGTTGGGGGCTGGTCGCGATAAGTATGTGAATGTCGCAGATAGGTAAATGGGCGCATTCGGCGTTACGCAGAATCGCCAGCATCAGGCCGACCTACGGCTACGGAGAATAAGCATGTCCAACAATTTCCTGAACCCGGTAACCACCCAGACCTGGGCCAATGGTCGACACATCGTCCGTTGCGTCAAAGTCATCCAGGAAACCTGGGACGTGCGCACGTTCTGCTTCATGGCCGACCAGCCGATCCTGTTCTTTTTCAAGCCCGGGCAATTCGTCACCCTGGAGCTGGAAATCGAGGGCCAGCCGATCATGCGCTCGTACACCATTTCCAGTTCGCCGTCGGTGCCCTACAGCTTCTCGGTGACGATCAAGCGCGTGCCGGGCGGCAAGGTTTCCAACTGGCTGCACGACACCCTGCATGAAGGCCAGGAACTGGCGGTGCACGGGCCGGTGGGGTTGTTCAATGCCATCGACTTTCCAAGCCCTAAAGTGCTGTACCTCAGCGGCGGTGTCGGCATCACACCGGTGATGTCCATGGCGCGCTGGTTCTACGACACCAACGCCAACGTCGACATGACGTTCATCCACAGCGCCCGCTCGCCGAAAGACATCATTTACCACCGCGAGCTGGAACACATGGCGTCGCGGATCGACAACTTCAGCCTGCACCTGATCTGTGAAAAACACGGCCTGGGCGAACCCTGGGCCGGTTATCGCGGCTACCTGAACCACAAGATGCTCGAACTGATGGTGCCGGACTTCCTGGAGCGCGAAGTGTTTTGCTGCGGCCCTACGCCGTACATGAATGCGGTGAAGCGCCTGCTGGAAGCCGCCGGTTTCGACATGGCGCGTTACCACGAGGAGTCCTTCGGTGCCACGCCACCGGAAGCCCGTGCCGATGCGGTGGAACAAGCCGAGCAGGCGGCCGAAGCGCCGGAAGTCGACCTGGCGGACCTGCATCAAGTGGAATTCGTCGCATCGGGCAAAAGCATTCGCGTGGCCCCGGGCGAAACCGTGCACGCTGCGGCGGCCAAGCTGGGTTTGCTCATCCCGAAAGCCTGCGGCATGGGGATTTGCGGGACCTGCAAAGTGATGAAGCTCGGCGGCGATGTGGAGATGGACCACAACGGCGGGATCACCGAGGAAGACGAAGCCGAAGGCTACATCCTCTCGTGCTGCAGCGTGCCGAAGGGCGACGTGCGCATCGAGTTCTGACAGCGAGCGCAGCTCAATGCGGGAGTTGGCTTGTGTGGGAGCGGGCTTGCTCGCGAAAGCGGTGTGTCAGTCGCTTATCTGGTGACTGACACTCGATATTCGCGAGCAAGCCCGCTCCCACATTAGGCGTTACTGGGCGTAGATGTGGACGACGAAGTGTTCGCCTGAGGCTGTCAGTTCATACACTTTGTCGTAGATCCGCAATGTCCTTGAGGGTTCGCGGATGGTGTCGCCGACCTTCGCGAATTTCCTGAATTCATTCCAGTCGATGACGGTGGTGGTGGCGGTGTTTTCGTCGTTCAGGTTGTCGCTGTGGATTTGATATTCCATGGGTATAGCCCTCTGCTGGATTTCCGTTTCCGGCCGATTGTTCGGCAGGTAGCCAAACCCGAAGGGTGGCCGCTGCAGCGGCCTTTTCCCTTCAGGTTTCAAGAGGCTAGACAATGAAAATCCAGCGCGCAGCTGTCAGAAATATCAAATAACAGACTCGGCCATGCGCCAGTATCAGGCGCCCATCACTTGCCGAATATCTGCGGCCAATTCTCTTACGCGCTCTTCCTCGGTATCCCACGCGCACATGAAGCGTGCGCCACCTTTGCCAATGAAGGTGTAGAACCGCCAACCCTTGGCCGTCAGTGCGGCAATTGCGGGTTCCGAGAGTTGCAGGAACACGCCGTTGGCCTGTACCGGGAACATCAGTTCCACGCCCGGGATGTCCGCCACCAGGCTGCTCAACAGTTGCGCGCAGTGGTTGGCGTGGCGCGCGTGTTTGAGCCAGGCGTCGTTTTCCAGCAGGCCTACCCAGGGCGCGGAGAGGAAGCGCATTTTCGAGGCCAATTGGCCGGCCTGCTTGCAGCGGTAGTCGAAGTCTTCGGCCAGCTCGTGGTTGAAGAACAGGATCGCCTCGCCCACGGCCATGCCGTTCTTGGTGCCGCCAAAGCACAGCACGTCCACTCCGGCTTTCCAGGTCAGGTCGGCCGGTGAGCAGCCGAGAAACGCGCAGGCGTTGGAGAAGCGCGCGCCGTCCATGTGCAGGTTCAGCCCCAATTCCTTGCAGGTAACGCTGATGGCGCGGATTTCATCCGGGGTGTACACGCTGCCCACTTCGGTGGCTTGGGTGAGGGTGACCACGCGCGGCTTGGGGTAGTGAATATCCTGGCGCTTGAGGGCGATTTCGCGGATCGATTCCGGGGTCAGCTTGCCGTTTTCGGTGCGGGCGGTGAGCAGCTTGGAGCCGTTGGAGAAAAACTCCGGTGCGCCGCATTCGTCGGTCTCGACGTGGGCAGTTTCCGAGCAAATCACGCTATGGTAGCTCTGGCACAGCGAGGACAGTGCCAGAGAGTTGGCGGCGGTGCCGTTGAAGGCGAAGAACACTTCGCAGTCGGTTTCGAACAGGTTGCGGAAACCGTCGGCCGCGCGGTGGGTCCATTCATCATCGCCGTAGGCGCGTTGGTGACCCTGGTTGGCTTGCTCCATGGCGGCCCATGCTTCCGGGCAGATGCCGGAATAGTTGTCGCTGGCGAATTGTTGGCTCTTGTCGGTCATGGCCCATTCCTGTGGTCGATGTTGGTGCGCACTTTAACCAAGATTGTTCGGGGCGCGCACGCGTTGTTCATGCAAAGTCAGTGGGGAATTATGCACGGTACGCACACCTTGCCTGTCGGACCTGTCCGAGACGGTGCCCTGGACCTGCTCAAGTGGTTGGCACTGCTGTGCATGGTGCTGGACCACCTGCGTTACGTCGGTTTGAGCCTGGATGGCCTATATGTGCCGGGACGCCTGGCGTTTCCGTGGTTTTGCCTGGCGATTGCGGCCAATCTGCACCGGATGAGCAACGCGCGCGTCAGCGGACGTTACCTGGGCTGGCTGCTGCTGTTCAGTGTGATCAGCGAAGTGCCCTACCGGCTGTTTATCGACGATGCCGATACGTTGAACGTGTTGCCGACCTTGGCATTGGGCCTGCTGATTGCCCGAGGATGGCAGCAGAACGCGCTGGTTGATCGAGGTTTGGCGTTGATTGCCCTCACTATCGGCGGTGTTTTTTCCACGCACCTGATGTTCGGTTTTTTTGGTGTGTTGTTGCCGTTGGCGATGCTGCTGGTGTTCCGTCGGCCGTGGTACTTCAGTGTGTTGCCGGGCGTGGTCTGCGTCGCGGCCAATCAATGGCAGGTTCTGCTCGATAGCGGCA
This sequence comes from Pseudomonas sp. SDO524_S393, assembly GCF_054071875.1. Lineage (NCBI taxonomy): Bacteria > Pseudomonadati > Pseudomonadota > Gammaproteobacteria > Pseudomonadales > Pseudomonadaceae > Pseudomonas > Pseudomonas sp. SDO524_S393. The sequence goes on from NZ_JBSVVZ010000109.1 coordinate 4,938, forward strand.
CGCTTGTCGCGTTGATGGGGCTGGCTGCATGCCTGATCGCGCCATTGGCCGGTCTGGTCTTGTTGCGACATGCCAAAAACGTCTCGCCACCGGCCATGCGGCGTTGGGCTTATGCGCTTTATCCACTGCATTTCCTACTGCTGCTGCTCGTCCGCCAGATCATCGCCTAGCCCCTGTGGGAGCAGGCAAGCCAGCTCCCACAGAGGCCTATTCCCACATTTGTTTCGGTGTTGTTCCTGTCATGTCGTAAACGCACCTTTGCGTGGCGTGCGCAGGCATTTGACCTGTCTGCGCCAGCCCTACCATCGCATCAAAGGGCCCTGTAGGGGCCTCAACAATACGAAAGGCTGGGAGAGACGCGATGTTCAGCAAAAAAGACCAGATCCAGGGATATGATGACGCACTGCTGGCGGCCATGAATGCCGAGGAGCAGCGTCAGGAAGATCATATCGAGCTGATCGCGTCAGAGAACTACACCAGCAAGCGTGTGATGGAAGCCCAGGGCAGCGGCCTCACCAACAAATACGCCGAAGGCTACCCGGGCAAGCGCTACTACGGTGGCTGCGAGCATGTGGACAAAGTCGAGGCCCTGGCCATCGAGCGCGCCAAGCAGTTGTTCGGTGCCGATTACGCCAACGTGCAACCTCACTCCGGCTCGTCCGCCAACAGCGCCGTGTACCTGGCCCTGTTGCAGGCCGGCGACACCATCCTGGGCATGAGCCTGGCCCACGGCGGTCACCTGACCCACGGCGCCAAGGTGTCGTCCTCGGGCAAGCTGTACAACGCGGTGCAATACGGCATCAACACCGACACCGGCCTGATCGACTACGACGACGTCGAGCGTCTGGCCGTCGAGCACAAGCCGAAAATGATCGTGGCCGGTTTCTCCGCCTACTCCAAGACCCTGGATTTCCCGCGTTTCCGTCAGATCGCCGACAAAGTCGGTGCGCTGTTGTTCGTGGACATGGCCCACGTCGCCGGCCTGGTTGCCGCCGGCCTGTACCCTAACCCGCTGCCGTATGCAGACGTGGTCACCACCACCACCCACAAGACCCTGCGCGGTCCACGGGGTGGCTTGATCCTGGCCAAGTCCAACGAAGAAATCGAAAAGAAACTCAACGCTGCCGTATTCCCGGGCGCCCAGGGCGGCCCGCTGATGCACGTGATCGCCGGCAAGGCCGTGTGCTTCAAGGAAGCGCTGGAGCCAGGTTTCAAGGCCTATCAACAGCAAGTGATCGACAACGCCCAGGCCATGGCCGGCGTGTTTATCAAACGCGGCTACGATGTAGTGTCCGGCGGCACCGATAACCACCTGTTCCTGGTCAGCCTGATTCGTCAGGGCCTGACCGGCAAGGATGCGGACGCCGCCCTCGGTCGCGCCCACATCACCGTGAACAAGAACGCCGTGCCGAATGACCCGCAGTCGCCGTTCGTGACCTCGGGCCTGCGTATCGGCACGCCGGCGGTGACGACGCGCGGGTTCAAAGTGCCGCAATGCATCGAACTGGCCGGCTGGATCTGCGACATCCTCGACAACCTCGGCGACGCCGACGTCGAGGCCAACGTGGCCAAGCACGTGTCTGCCCTGTGCGCTGATTTCCCGGTTTATCGCTGAGCGCGGTTTTGGAGTAATGACTATGCAACGCTACTCGGGCTTCGGCCTCTTCAAGCACTCACTCAGCCACCACGAAAACTGGCAGAAGATGTGGCGCACGCCGACCCCCAAGAAGGTCTACGACGTCGTCATCGTCGGCGGCGGCGGGCATGGTCTGGCGACCGCCTATTACCTGGCCAAGGAACACGGCATCACCAACGTGGCCGTGGTCGAGAAAGGCTGGCTGGGCGGCGGTAACACCGCGCGCAACACCACCATCGTGCGTTCCAACTACCTGTGGGACGAGTCGGCGCACCTGTACGAGCACGCGATGAAACTGTGGGAAGGCCTGTCCCAGGACCTGAACTACAACGTGATGTTTTCCCAGCGTGGCGTGTACAACCTGTGCCACACCCTGCAAGACATCCGTGACTCCGAGCGCCGCGTGAGTGCCAACCGCCTCAACGGCGTGGACGGCGAGCTGCTCAACGCCAAGCAAGTGGCCGACGAGATCCCGTACCTCGACTGCTCGAAAAACACTCGCTATCCGGTTCTCGGTGCGACCGTGCAGCGTCGCGGCGGCGTGGCCCGTCACGATGCCGTGGCCTGGGGCTTTGCCCGCGCAGCGGACGCCCTCGGCGTGGACTTGATCCAACAGACCGAAGTCATCGGCTTCCGCAAGGAAAACGGTGTGTGCATCGGCGTGGAGACCAACAAGGGTTTTATCGGCGCCAAGCGTGTCGGTGTGGTGACTGCCGGTAACTCCGGGCACATGGCTTCGCTGGCCGGTTTCCGCCTGCCGATCGAATCCCACCCGTTGCAAGCACTGGTGTCGGAGCCGATCAAACCGATCATCGACAGCGTGATCATGTCCAACGCGGTGCACGGCTACATCAGCCAGTCCGACAAGGGCGACCTGGTGATCGGCGCCGGTATCGACGGCTACAACGGCTATGGCCAGCGTGGTTCGTACCCGGTGATCGAACACACCATCCAGGCCATCGTCGAGATGTTCCCGGTGCTGTCGCGCGTACGCATGAACCGGCAGTGGGGCGGCATCGTCGACACCACGCCGGATGCTTGCCCGATCATCTCCAAGACCCCGGTGCCGAACATGTTCTTCAACTGCGGTTGGGGCACCGGTGGCTTCAAGGCCACGCCGGGCTCGGGCAACGTATTCGCCGCCAGCCTGGCCAAGGGTGAAATGCATCCATTGGCCGCACCTTTCTCCATCGACCGTTTCCACAACGGTGCACTTATCGACGAACACGGCGCTGCTGCGGTCGCCCACTAACAGGAGAAATCCCCATGTTGCATATCTTCTGTCCTCACTGTGGCGAACTGCGCTCCGAAGAGGAATTCCACGCGGCTGGCCAGGCGCACATCCCGCGCCCGCTGGACCCGAACGCCTGCACCGATGAAGAGTGGGGCGACTACATGTTCTTCCGCGACAACCCTCGCGGCCTGCACCACGAGCTGTGGATCCACGCTGCCGGTTGCCGCCAGTATTTCAACGCTACGCGCGACACCCTGAGCTACGAAATTCTTGAAACCTACAAGATCGGTGAGAAGCCGCAATTCACCGCCAAGGCCTCTGGAGAGAAGGTATGAGCCAGATCAATCGCCTGTCCAACGGTGGCCGGATCGACCGTAACAAAGTCCTGACCTTCAGCTTCAACGGCCAGACCTACAAAGGCTTTGAGGGCGACACCCTGGCCGCAGCCCTGCTGGCCAACGGCGTCGACATCATTGGCCGCAGCTTCAAGTACTCGCGTCCACGCGGCATCTTCGCCGCCGGCGCCGAAGAGCCGAACGCGGTGCTGCAGATCGGCGCCACCGAAGCCACCCAGATTCCCAACGTGCGCGCCACGCAACAAGCGCTGTACCAGGGCCTGGTCGCCACCAGCACCAACGGCTGGCCGAGCGTCAACAATGACGTGATGGGCATCCTGGGCAAGGTGGGCGGCAAGCTGATGCCGCCGGGTTTTTACTACAAAACCTTCATGTACCCGCAATCGTTCTGGATGACCTACGAGAAGTACATCCGCAAGGCCGCTGGCCTGGGCCGTTCGCCGACCGAGAATGACCCGGACACCTACGACAACATGAACCGTCACTGCGACGTGCTGGTCGTCGGCGCAGGTCCTGCGGGCCTGGCTGCCGCGCTGGCCGCTGCACGCAGTGGTGCCCGCGTGATCCTCGCCGATGAGCAGGAAGAATTCGGCGGTTCGCTGCTGGATTCGCGCGAAAGCCTCGATGGCAAGCCGGCTGCCGAATGGGTCGCCAGTGTCATCGCCGAACTCAAGGCCCTGCCGGACGTGGTGCTGCTGCCCCGTGCCACCGTCAACGGCTACCACGACCATAACTTCCTGACCATTCACGAACGCCTCACCGATCACCTCGGTGACCGTGCGCCGATCGGCGTGGTGCGCCAGCGTATCCACCGTGTGCGCGCCAAGCGTGTGGTGCTGGCGACCGGTGCGTGCGAACGCCCGCTGGTGTACGGCAACAACGATGTGCCGGGCAACATGCTGGCCGGTGCGGTCTCCACTTACGTGCGTCGCTACGGCGTGGCACCGGGCAAGAAACTGGTGCTGTCGACCAACAACGATCACGCCTACCGCGTGGCGCTGGACTGGTTCGATGCAGGCTTGCAGGTGGTCGCCGTGGCCGATGCGCGCCACAACCCGCGCGGCGCCCTGGTTGAAGAAGCACGTGCCAAAGGCATTCGTATCCTCACCGGCAGCGCCGTGATCGAAGCCCGTGGCAGCAAACACGTGACCGGCGCCCGCGTGGCTGCCATTGACGTGAAAGCGCATAAAGTCAGCAGCCCCGGCGAGTGGCTGGACTGCGACTTGGTGGCCAGCTCCGGCGGCTACAGCCCGGTGGTTCACCTGGCCTCACACCTGGGCGGCAAGCCGACCTGGCGTGAAGATATCCTCGGTTTCGTACCCGGCGAAGCGCCGCAAAAACGCGTCTGTGTGGGCGGCCTCAATGGCGTCTACGGCCTGGGCGATTCCCTGGCGGATGGTTTCGAAGGCGGCGTGCGCGCGGCCAGCGATGCCGGTTTCGCGCCGGTGGAAGGTGTGCTGCCAAAGGCCTTGAGCCGTCTGGAGGAGCCGACCCTGGCGCTGTTCCAGGTGCCGCACGAGAAAAACACCGCGCGGGCGCCGAAGCAATTCGTCGACCTGCAGAACGACGTGACCGCCGCCGCCATTGAGCTGGCGACCCGCGAAGGGTTCGAGTCGGTCGAACACGTCAAGCGCTACACCGCGCTGGGTTTCGGCACCGATCAGGGCAAGCTCGGCAACGTCAACGGCCTGGCCATCGCCGCCCGTTCGTTGAACGTGACCATCCCGCAGATGGGCACCACCATGTTCCGTCCCAACTACACGCCGGTGACGTTCGGCGCGGTGGCGGGCCGTCACTGTGGGCATATCTTCGAGCCGGTGCGCTACACCGCGCTGCAAGCCTGGCACGTGAAGAACGGCGCCGAGTTCGAGGACGTCGGCCAGTGGAAACGCCCGTGGTACTTCCCGCGCAACGGTGAAGACCTGCACGCCGCGGTGAAACGCGAATGCCTGGCCGTGCGCGACAGCGTCGGCCTGCTGGACGCCTCCACCCTGGGCAAGATCGATATCCAGGGCCCGGACGCGCGTGAGTTCCTCAACCGCATCTACACCAACGCCTGGACCAAGCTGGACGTGGGCAAGGCGCGTTACGGCCTGATGTGCAAGGAAGACGGCATGGTCTTCGACGACGGCGTCACCGCCTGTCTCGCCGACAACCACTTCCTGATGACCACCACCACCGGCGGCGCCGCTCGTGTGCTGCAGTGGCTGGAGATCTACCAGCAAACCGAATGGCCAGACCTGAAGGTGTACTTCACTTCGGTCACCGACCACTGGGCCACCATGACCCTGTCCGGGCCGAACAGCCGCAAGCTGCTGAGCGAAGTGACCGATATCGACCTGGACAAGGACGGCTTCCCGTTCATGACCTGGAAGGAAGGTTTGGTCGGCGGTGTACCGGCTCGCGTGTTCCGGATCTCGTTTACCGGTGAGCTGTCGTACGAAGTCAACGTGCAGGCCGACTACGCCATGGGCGTGCTGGAAAAAATCGTCGAGGCGGGCAAGAAATACAACCTGACCCCGTATGGCACCGAAACCATGCACGTGTTGCGGGCCGAGAAGGGCTTCATCATCGTCGGCCAGGACACCGACGGCTCGATGACCCCGGACGACCTGAACATGGGCTGGTGCGTGGGCCGTACCAAGCCGTTCTCGTGGATCGGCTGGCGCGGCATGAACCGTGAAGACTGCGTGCGCGAAGAGCGCAAGCAACTGGTGGGCCTGAAGCCGGTCGATCCGAAAGTGTGGCTGCCGGAAGGCGCGCAGTTGGTGTTCGATCCGAAGCAGACGATCCCGATGAAGATGGTCGGTCACGTGACGTCGAGCTATGCGCACAACTCCCTCGGCTATTCGTTCGCGATGGCGGTGGTGAAGGGCGGCTTGAAGCGCATCGGCGAGCGGGTGTTCTCACCGCAAGCGGATGGCAGCGTGATCGAGGCGGAAATTGTGTCTTCGGTGTTCTTTGACCCGAAAGGCGATCGCCAGAACATCTGATAAACCGAGTCGCCTGCATCGCAGGCAAGCCAGCTCCCACATTTGGAATGCATTCCCCATTCAAAATGTGGGAGGGGGCTTGCCCCCGATGAAGCCGGAACAGACACCACAGCATTCAGAACAGGTGCTTTATGACAGCAGCCAATGTTTACCAACAACGCCCGACCTCCGGCGCCAAGGCCGAGTCGTCGCTGCACCATGCCGACCTCGCCAGCCTGGTCGGCAAGGGCCGCAAGAATGCCGGTGTGACCGTGCGCGAAAAGAAACTCCTCGGCCACCTGACCATTCGTGGCGACGGTCATGACGCGGCCTTCGCCGCCGGTGTGCACAAGGCCTTGGGCATCGAGTTGCCCGGGGCGCTGCAAGTGATCGTGAAGGGTGAAACCAGCCTGCAATGGCTCGGCCCGGATGAGTGGTTGCTGGTCGTGCCGAGCGGTGAGGAATTCGCCGCCGAACAAAACCTGCGCGCTGCCCTGGGTGATTTGCATATCCAGGTCGTCAACGTCAGCGGCGGCCAGCAGATCCTCGAACTCAGCGGCCCGAACGTGCGCGATGTGCTGATGAAGTCCACCAGCTACGACGTACACCCCAACAATTTCCCGGTGGGCAAGGCGGTGGGTACGGTGTTCGCCAAGTCGCAACTGGTGATCCGTCACACCGCTGAAGACACCTGGGAGCTGGTGATTCGTCGCAGCTTCTCGGACTACTGGTGGTTGTGGTTGCAGGATGCGTCGGCTGAATTCGGCCTGAGCGTTCAAGCCTGAGGAATGACCCATGAGCCGCGCACCCGATACATGGATTTTGACCGCCGACTGCCCCAGCGTGCTCGGCACGGTGGACGCGGTCACCCGCTACTTGTTCGAACAGGGTTGCTACGTGACCGAGCACCACTCGTTCGATGACCGGCTTTCGGGCCGGTTCTTCATCCGCGTGGAGTTCCGCCAGCCCGATGATTTTGACGAACAGGCTTTTCGCGATGGCCTGACCGCGCGCGGCGAAGCCTTTGGCATGATCTTCGAACTGACGGCACCGAACTACCGGCCAAAAGTGGTGATCATGGTTTCCAAGGCCGATCACTGCCTCAACGACCTGCTGTACCGCCAGCGCATCGGCCAACTGTCGATGGATGTGGTGGCGGTGGTATCCAACCACCCGGATCTCAAGCCGTTGGCCGACTGGCACCAGATTCCCTACTACCATTTCCCCCTCGACCCCAACGACAAGCCGTCCCAGGAGCGTCAGGTGTGGCAAGTGGTGGAAGACACCGGCGCCGAACTGGTGATCCTTGCGCGCTACATGCAAGTGCTGTCGCCGGAGCTGTGCCGCAAGCTCGATGGCAAGGCCATCAACATTCACCACTCATTGCTGCCGGGGTTCAAGGGCGCCAAGCCGTATCACCAGGCGTACAACAAAGGGGTGAAGCTGGTCGGCGCCACGGCGCATTACATCAACAACGACCTGGACGAAGGCCCGATCATCGCCCAGGGCGTGGAGGTGGTGGATCACAGCCACTACCCCGAGGACTTGATTGCCAAGGGGCGGGATATTGAAGGGCTGACGTTGGCCCGGGCGGTGGGGTATCACATTGAGCGGCGGGTGTTTCTCAACGCCAATAGAACGGTGGTGCTCTGATGGCCGCCATCGCAGGCAAGCCAGCTCCCACATTTGAATGTGTGAACC
>NZ_JBSVVZ010000110.1:0-12612 GCF_054071875.1 Pseudomonas sp. SDO524_S393
GGGGGTGGGCGGGGGGGGGGTGGGAGGAGGGGGCGGGGTGGGTTGGGGAGACACCGCATTCGCGGGCAAGCCCGCTCCCACAGCGGCCAGCGACCCTGCCGCATTCAGTTTCGTGCCGGCATGGGCGACTGCGATACCGCAGGTATCGGATTGCGCATCAGCGTCCCCACCACCAATGCCCCCAGCAATCCCAGCAACCCTGCGGCCCAAAGCACTGTACTGAACCCGCCCACGAACGCCTGTTGCGCCAGGGGTTGCACCACGCTCCGGGCTGCGTCGGGCAGTAGCTCCATCGCCGCAGGCATGTCACCGGCCACCACGCGCGAAACGATCCCGCTTACTTGCGTCTGCCATTGCCCATCAATATCTGAATTCAACAGCTGTTCGCTATGACGGCTCAACAGTGCCCCATACACCCCAATGGCCAGCATGATCGCGCTGAAACGCATGGTAGTGCTCATGCCGGACGCCATGCCTGCCCGATCCCGTGGCACACACGCCATGATGTTTTTCTGTGTGTCGCCATTGAGCAGGCCGGCACCCGCGCCGGTGAGGGCAATCGCCAGGGCGAACGGCAGGTAGCCGCCGGCCGTGACTGCCCAGGCGCTGAGCAGGTTGCCACAACCTACAAGGGTCAGGCCGGTCGCCATCATCGTCGCCGGGGCAAAGCGTGCTGCCAGGCGTGCGCCGATGCGTGGGCAGACCAACATGGTCAAGGCAAACGGCAGCATGCCCAGGCCCGAGGCAATGGCAGAGAACCCAAGGCCGTTCTGCAGATAGAACGGCAGCAGCGTCATCATCACTTGGGCGCAACCGGCGTAGGCGAACATCCCCAGCAGCGCACCGACAAAGCGCGGATGGCGGAACAGTTGCAAGTCCACCATAGGTCGTTGCTGCATCCGTTCCACCGCTATGAACAGCCCCAACAATACGGCGCCACCGGCAAGACGGGCATAGGTGAGCGTGTTACTCCAGCCGATGCGATTGGCTTCGATCAGGCCCCAGATCAGGCACAGCAGGCTCGCACTGAAGGCCAGGCTGCCCCAGGGATCGAGGCGGGCGGAGTGTGTGTCGCGGGACTCGGGTATCGCGCGCAGTACCAGCCCCATCAGTAACAGGCCGACGGGCAGGTTGAGGTAGAAGATCCAGCGCCAGCCCAGGTAGTGCGTGATCAGGCCGCCGAGGGTGGGGGCGGCGGTCATGCCCACGCCCATGCACGCGCCCCAGAACGCCCAGGCCTTGGCCCGTTCCACTTCGTCATGGAAGGCGTGACCGATGGACGCCAGCGCTGACGTCAGTAAGAGTGCGGCACCGACACCCTTCACCGCGCGAGCGATATCGAGCAGTAGCGCATTCGGCGCTGCGCCGCACCCAACGGATGCGAGGATGAAAATACTCAAGCCCCCGATCAGGGTTTTCTTGCGCCCGAAGCGGTCGGCGATGCTGCCGGCGGGCAGTAGCAGCGCAGCAAACGCCAGCATGTAGGCGCTGACCACCCATTCGATATCGGCAAAATTCGCCCCCAGGTCGCGGGCGATGCTGGGCAGGGTCACGGCGACGATGTTGGTGTCGAGCACGATCAGCGAGCAGACACCGGAGGCGGTGAGCAGCGTCAGGCGCGGGCTGACACTACTCATGACTGAATTACCTTGAAGGCAATCACTAAACGACGATTGACGTGCATGATAAGGGCTCTCTAGTGTTGAGGTAGGGCCAGCTTATCCTCGACTTCAAGCTGGCTTGTTAGCTGGCCTGAAGCACTTCATTACCTTTGAGCTCATCCTGAAATGGAAATCCGCCATTTTCGTTACTTTCTAGCTGTCGCCCGGCAGCGCAATTTCACCCGCGCCGCCGAGCAACTGGGCATCGCGCCACCCACCTTGAGTCGGCAGATCCAGGACATGGAAGCCAGTCTCGGCACGCGCTTGTTTATCCGTCGGCAGCGCGAAGTCAGCCTCACCGAGGCCGGTGCGGCGCTGTTGATCGAGGCCGAGGCCACGGTGCGTCAATTCGAGTTCGCACAACGCAATGCCCAGCGCGCCGGGCGTGGCGAGATCGGTCATATCGAAGTGGGTTACGTGGCGTCAGCGGTGTATTCGGGCTTGCTGCAACGGCAAATGCAGGCGTTCAGCCGGGCATTTCCCGATGTCAGTGTGAATGTCCGAGAATGCCCGATGGCCACGCTGCCCGGGGCTGTGGCGGAAGGGCGCTGCGATATCGGGTACATCCGTTCGCCCATGACGTTGCCCGATGACGTGGAAGCGGTGCGCCTGGACAGCGAAGGCTTTATGTTGGCGCTGCCTCAGGATTCCTGGCTGCTGGGGCTCAAGGCTATCGGGTGCGAGCATCTGAAAAACGAGACTTTTATCTTGCCGGAGCAGATCAGTGGCACCCTGCATGTGGCCGCCCAGGGAGGCTACGCGCCGCGCCTGGGGCCACAGCCGGGCGGCTTGGTGGCGGTGGTTGCGCTGGTCTCGCTCGGGCAGGGTGTGGCGGTGGTGCCATCATCGATGGTGGGGCATGTGAGCTTGCCGGGGGTGGTGTACCGCACCATCCAGGATCACGAGGCGTCTTCCTGGCTATCGCTGATTCATCGGCGCTTTGAAAAAGCTCCGGCGGTGGCGCGGTACATTCAACAGGTCAAGGCTCAAGCACAACCTTGAGGGATTTGTCCCCGCGCTCCATCACCGCAAAGGCCTCCTTGAAGTCGGCCAGGGCGAACTTATGGGTGACCACATCACGCATGTCGATCTTGCGGTTGCCGATAAAGTCGATGGCGCGCGGGTACATGTAGGGGCCGAGGTGCGAGCCCAGAACATCCAGCTCCTTGCGGTCGCCAATGATCGACCAGTCCACCGTGGCTTCGTCGTTGAACACACTGAATTCGACGAAGCGTCCCAACTTGCGCAGCATGCCCAGACCCTGGTTGACCGCTTTGTGATGACCGGTGGCCTCGATATAGATGTCGCAGCCGTAGCCGTCGGTGATTGCCCGAATCTTCGCCTGTACGTCGACTTCGGCGGGGTTCCACACTTCATCGGCACCCATGCGCAGGGCGAGGGCGGTGCGCTCGGGTTTCATGTCCAGCACGATCAGTTTCTTCGGATTGCGCATGCGCACCGCGCCGATGATGCCAAGGCCCAGGGTACCGGCACCGGCGACTACCACCACATCATCGAAATCCACATTGGCGCGCTCCGCCGCATGCAGCGAGCACGCCAGGGGTTCGATCAGGATCGCTTCGTCGGGGGCGATGGCGTCCGGCACTTTATGGATGATGCCTTCCCTGGTGAAAATCATGTATTGGGCCATGGCACCCTGAACGTTGTTCTGGAAGCCATAGAGGTCGTGCTTCTGGCACATCCAGTACTGGCCGTGGTTGCAGAAGCGGCAGCCCCAGCACGGTACGATCTGCTCGGAAATCACCCGGTCGCCCACTTTCACGCCACGTTTTTCCGCGCCAGGGCCCAGCGCCACCACCCGGCAGACGAATTCATGGCCGGGAATCATTGGCGGTTTGACGTAGCGCGGTTGCTCGGCATCGCCCCAGAACGAGGGGGCGCCACGGTAGGTCTTGATGTCGCCCATGCAGATGCCGCACAGCTCGACCTTGGTGAGAATTTCGTCGGGGCCTGGGGTGGGTACGGCGACGGTTTCCAGGCGATAGTCTTCCGGGCCGTGGCAGACCACGGCCTGCATGGTTTTCGGGATGATCGGGGACAATTGTTCGGGCGAGCGCTCGCTGACAGTGGACATGACTGACCTCACGACAAAAATGGGGGTAGCGTTCCCGCGCATTGCACGGGAACGCCCGATCGACGCTTACTTGCCGGCGCTGACTTGCTTGTACAGCGCGTCGGCGTTGGCCTGGGTCACGGGCACCCAGGGCAGGATGTAGGCCTTGGCGGTGCCGTCGCCCCATTTCAGGTCCTTGGCGTAACGCTCCCAGATCACCGATTGAGGTTTGTAGTCCTTGCCGGCGAGTGCGCGCAGGGCGACGTCCAGTGCGCCCTGGGATTGGGCCTGAGCGTCTTGCAGGAAGGTGGTGACTTCGTCTTTTTTGGCGGCCTGGATTGCGTCCGGCATGCCGTCGATGGACGTGACCGGTACGTCCTTGGAAGTCAGTCCGTGGGATTTCAGCGCCTGCACCGCGCCGAGGGCCATGTCGTCATTCTGCGCGATCACCCCGTTGATGCCTTTCGGGTGGGCGTTCAGCCAGTCTTCGGTCAGCGCCAGGGCCTGGGCGCGGTCCCAGTTGGCGGTTTTTTTCTCGATGATCTTGATGTCCGGATGTTTGCCCAGCACTTCCAGTTCGCCTTTTTCCCGATCGATCTGCGCCGACTGGCCAATCGGGCCCTGGATGATCACCACATTGCCCTTGCCGTTGAGTTTGTCGACCATGGCCTGGGCTTGCAGGCGGCCGCCTTCCACGTCGTCGTTGCCGACGTAGGGCACTGCGGCATCGGCCACCTTGGTGTTCGACGCGATCACCACCACGTCATTGCTCATGGCCTGTTTCACCGTACCCACGCCCGCCTTGGTGTCGATGGGCACGAACAGGATGGCGTCGTAATGCTGGGTCACCATGTTTTCGATCTGATTGTTCTGGGTCAGTGCGTCGTAGTTGCCGTCGAATACGGTCAACTGCACCGTGCCGTCCTTCACGGCCGGATGCTCCTTGAGTTCGCGCACCCAGTTCTGCATGAACTGGCCTTTCAGGCCGTAGACTGCGGCGCCGACCTTGTAGGTCTTGCCATCGGCGGCCAGGGCGATGCTGCTGGCGAGCAGGGAGAGGGCCGCGGCAGCGGCGAAGGTCGTACCCAGTTTCATGATCAGAACCCCGTTTATTGTTGTAGTCAGTCATTGAGTCACTGCTTTGTACTGATCATATGTTTATCAAATGAAAATCTGATCAGTCAAATTCTTTTGCTGAAAATCATGAAATAGGTGATATAGGGGGTTTTTTCGAGGTTTTCCGCTGGGTAAGCGTTTTTTAGATCGATATAAATTTCACTTGATGATCATATGATCCGTTATGTGTCGCAATTTACAGATCTTGTAATAGTTTTGGTGGTAGGAAAGCTCTGTTTCGACTGTACGATTCAGGTCCTTTTGTCATCGCAGGATTTGCATGAACACCCTCTCGGAGCCTCCCAGTCGTCTTTCCCCAAGACACCCGCGTCCGCTGTTACCTTTCGAGTACCCCCGATTCCGACTGCTAACCTTGTACCGGTCCACTGACCGCGCATTGCCGTGCCCGGCATTCTGAAAACTCACTGAAGAGACTCAATAAATGGAATGGTTAGCGGATCCAACGGCCTGGCTCGGCCTGTTGACCTTGATTGTGCTGGAACTGGTGCTGGGCATCGACAACCTGGTGTTTATCGCGATCCTTGCGGACAAACTGCCGCCGGCGCAGCGTGACCGCGCGCGCCTGATCGGCTTGTCCCTGGCGCTGCTGATGCGCCTGGGCCTGCTGGCGAGTATTTCCTGGCTGGTCACCCTGACCCAGCCGCTGTTCGAGGTATTCGGCAAGAGTTTCTCCGGTCGAGACCTGATCATGCTGTTCGGGGGTGTGTTCCTGTTGTTCAAGGCCACCATGGAGTTGCACGAACGCCTGGAGGGCCATGTGGCCCAGCGCAGTGGCAATGCGGCTTATGCGCTGTTCTGGCCGATCGTGGCGCAGATCGTTGTGCTCGACGCGGTGTTCTCCCTCGATGCGGTGATTACCGCGGTGGGCATGGTGGATGAGCTGGCGGTGATGATGATCGCGGTGATCATTTCCATCGGCCTGATGATTGTGGCGAGCAAGCCGCTGACCCGTTTCGTCAATGCGCACCCGACGGTGATCATGCTGTGTCTGGGCTTTTTGATGATGATTGGTTTCGCCCTCACGGCCGAAGGCCTGGGCTTTCATATTCCGAAAGGCTATCTGTACGCCGCCATTGGTTTCTCGATTTTGATCGAAGTGTTCAACCAGATTGCCCGGGCCCGTCGCAAGAAATCGGCCCAGGGCGTGTTGCCTGTCCGTGAGCGCACCGCCCATGCGGTGATGCGCCTGCTGGGCGGTCGCAGCCTGGCGGTGGAAGAGGTAGGTGAGGAGGTTGCCGATCTGTTGGGCGAGCCGGACGTTGCGCAAGGCCCGCTGTTCGACCGACGTGAGCGGGTGATGATCAGTGGCGTGCTGCAATTGGCCGAACGGCCGATTCGCACCCTGATGACACCGCGCGCCCAGGTCGATTGCATCGATCTTGCAGACGATGCCGATACGATCCGACTGAAGTTGATGCATTCGTCCTACTCACGCTTGCCGCTGATCCGTAACGGTGCGGTGGACGAGCCTCTGGGCTTCGTGCACAAGAAGGAATTGCTCAAGGAATACCTGGCCGGCAACGAGCCGAACCTGGAGCACCTGGCGCGCCGGGCGATCAACCTGCTGGAGAGCTTTTCGATCCTCAATGCCCTGGAGCAAATGCGTCAGGAGTCGACCCATATCGCCTTTGTGATCAATGAATTCGGCGACTTCATGGGTGTGTTGAGCATGACCGACATCCTTGAATCCATCGCCGGCGAACTGCCCGATGCCAGTGAGATCGAAGGGCCGGATATCGTCGAGGAGGGTGAAGGTTTTCGCGCCAGTGGCGCCTTGAACCTTAGCCAGGTACGTCAGCGAACCGGCTTCAAGGCGCAGGCCACCGAGGATTACCAGACCCTGGCCGGGCTGCTGATGAGCTTGCTTGACCGCTTGCCGGTGGTGGGCGACAGCCTGACGCACGAGGGGTGGCGTCTGACGGTGGCGGCGGTGGAGGAGCGTCGGGTGACCCAGGTGTCTATGGCGCGTGAAACGTAAAGCGGTCCTTGCCCTCATGCTTTGAAATGTAGAGTGCCTGATCCGCCTTGATCAGCGCCTGGTTCAACGTCTCACCGTCCTCCACCCGGGCCAGGCCGATGCTGATGGTCACCGGGTGTTGGGTCGGTTCCTCGCGCACGCGTTGGCAGAGCAGGCTGGCCAACTGCTCGGCGTCGTGTTTGCGCACGCCGGCCAGGTAGATGCCGAATTCTTCACCGCCCAGGCGGGCGTAGTCGAAGTCGGTCATCACCGCCTTGATGTTCTGGGCCACGCGCTTGAGCACTTCATCGCCGATGTCGTGGCCATGCACGTCATTCACTTTCTTGAAGTTGTCGATGTCGATCATTGCCAGGTAATGATCGTGGGCCTTGGGTTGCTGGTTGAGCTTTTTGCCGGCGCTGGCCATGAAGGCGCGGCGGTTGGGGATTTCGGTGAGGGTATCGAGGTAGGCCTGCTCCAGCAGCAGCTTGGACATGATGAAGTTGTGCAGTTTGGCCTGGCGTAGTTTCAGGAAGCTGTAGAGCGTCAGGAAGGTCAGAAACACCGAATAGAACGTTACCAGGGCGCCGCGGACTTCCAGCAGGGAAAGGTGGGCCAAATGAAACGGATTGAGCAACGCCCAGGTGATCAGCATTGTCGTGACAAACGACCAATGCTTGAGTGGTAGCACCGATGCGCTATAGAGGACGCTCGACGCTGCCAGGATCAACCAGCTGGGGTGCAGATCCATTGGCAAACCTTCGATCAGCAGGCGTGTGCCGAGGGCGATGATTGCAACGAATATCAGGTTATTCCACTGGAAGTGCTGGGCTTTGCGGATAAATCCCAGGGTAATGGTGTTGATGGTCAGCAGTGCCAGAAAGAGCATCGAAAGCCCGGTGAAACCCTGGCCTCCCGGAAAGCTGACGATCAGGTCGAAGACCAGCCAGATGCAGATGCTGGCGATATAGATCAGCAGGCAAAAGGGCTTGAGTCGTTCGAAATCATGTTGCGCGAACTCGTGTTTCAGGGATTCCGGGACGGCTTTTTTCAGCACGTCGGCTTCAATGGCTTTGAGCATTATCGGCCTTGGTGGCATGTGATCGCTTCGGCATGGGGCCGAATGCCATTGCGATCTTGAAGTTCATGGGCTGATCTCTCACGACGAGGCCGTTTATCCAAGAACTACATACAAGCAGCGAAACAGAGGGTTGTCCAATGCCCCATTGGCGGTTTTTGACGTAGCTCAGCGCGGCATTGCGGCGGGTGAGTTTCCCTTGGCGTGACGTTTGAACAGATTGTTGATGGTGTGTTCGTGCTCTTCCCAAACACCGAATCCCTTCAGCTTCTCGATCATCTGGCCATTGCGGAATACCAATAGCGTGGGCGTGCCCGTGACCTCTGGGTGCCTGAGCGTTTGGGTCGTGTCAAGGATCATGCTTTTGACCTGTTCGGCGTTCTGGTGAGCGATGCGTTCGAACAGTGGGCCGGCCTCTCTGCACGCCGGGCAGTGTGGGGAGACGAATAGCAGAAACAGCACTGGATACTCCGCCAGTGCCCGTTGGTAATCTTCGGCGCTGGCGATGACGGCGGTTGCAATACCCATGGCGATCTCCTTGTGCTAAAGGCCGGACTGGCACCTTTATGCACGCTAAACCGCGAGATCAAAGCAATCTACTGTCAACCTTCACAGGGGTTGGCACTCACGCGTCTCTGTCGCGCTCGATGCGTTCGCGTGCCTTGCGGGCCTGGCTTGCACACTTCCTGTATTCCTCGTTGTCCCGGGACGCCTTGGCTCGGCGGTAACCATGGTGGTTCTGGCTGGTGTAGTTGGTATTGAAGGTGTCCTTGAGCTTTTGCAGTTCTGCCTTGCATTCGCGGCGGTCATTGCTGGCGGAGGCGCTGCCGGCAGCGAGCAGGGCAAGCAGGATCAGGGTGAGGCGCAGCTTCATTGGGGCAGGGTCCTGGTGGGTGTTCGATGGAGCAAGGCTAGCCCAGCGTGGGAATTTTTCCATCGTGGAGACTGCGCGCTTCTGGTGCGCGGTAACGCCAGTGTGGCGCACTTTTATTGGGTGTCACCCCAGGTTGGGGTCCTGAGTAGCAATCTGATTTCAGATGCTGGCTCAACGCCGCATTTTGAATGCACGCCTATCTTTTTGATTTTTAAATACATTTTATGAGTCGTGTGTTTCTACAGCAGTGTGTGGCACACTTTCTGCTGTCTATTCCGTTGTTACATACTAAGTTCCGGTATAGCGGAATACACAACTCCTGGAGTGCTTGTCATGCATCACCGACCTTCCGTGTTTAAAGCGTGTGTTTTTCTCTTCGCCGCATCGGCTTCCCTCGCAAGCGTTGTGCACGCGGCGGACAGCAAGCTCGATGATGTGCTCAAGCGTGGGCACTTGATCGTGGGTACAGGCAGTACCAATGCGCCGTGGCACTTCCAGGGAGCGGATGGCAAGTTGCAGGGTTTTGATATCGACATCGGTCGCATCGTGGCCAAAGGCTTGTTCAATGACCCCAGCAAAGTCGAGTTCGTGGTGCAGTCTTCCGACGCGCGTATTCCCAACCTGCTGACCAATAAAGTCGACATGAGCTGCCAGTTCATCACCGTGACCGCCAGCCGTGCGCAGCAAGTCGCGTTCACCCTGCCGTACTACCGCGAAGGCGTGGGCCTGCTGCTGCCGAACAACAGCAAGTACAAAGAGATCGAAGACCTGCAAGCCGCTGGCGATGGTGTGACGGTGGCCGTGCTGCAAAACGTGTATGCCGAAGAGCTGGTGCACCAGGCGCTGCCCAAGGCCAAGGTCGACCAGTACGACAGCGTCGACCTGATGTACCAGGCCGTGAACTCCGGTCGTGCCGATGCCGCCGCCACCGACCAGTCCTCGGTCAAATACCTGATGGTGCAGAACCCGGGTCGTTACCGCAGCCCGACCTACGCCTGGAGCCCGCAGACTTACGCGTGCGCCGTCAAACGTGGCGACCAGGACTGGCTGAACTTCGTAAACACCGCGCTGCATGAAGCCATGACCGGTGTGGAGTTTCCCACCTACAAGGCCTCGTTCAAGCAGTGGTTTGGCGTAGACCTGCCGGAGCCTGCGATCGGCTTCCCGGTTGAGTTCAAGTAATTCGTAAACCCTGGGGCGCCGTTGATGGCGCTCCAATCAGGTACTGCTGACCATGAACTATCAGTTGAACTTTGCCGCCGTGTGGCGCGACTTCCCCAGCCTGCTGGCGGGGCTCGGCCTGGGCCTTGAACTGGCCTTGCTGTCGATCGCGATCGGCTGCGTGATCGGCCTGATGATGGCATTTGCCATGCTGTCGAAACACAAGGCATTGCGGGTGCTGGCGTCGGTGTATGTCACGGTGATCCGCAACACGCCGATCCTGGTGCTGATCCTGTTGATCTACTTCGCGTTGCCGAGCCTGGGGATTCGTCTCGATAAAATCCCGTCCTTCATCATTACCCTGTCGTTGTACGCCGGTGCCTATCTGACCGAAGTGTTCCGCGCGGGGCTGCTGAATATTCCCAAGGGCTTGCGTGAAGCCGGTTTGGCCATTGGCCTGGGCGAATGGCGCATCCGTGCGTACATCACCGTGCCGGTGATGCTGCGCAATGTGCTGCCCGCGCTGTCGAACAACTTCATTTCGCTGTTCAAGGACACGTCCCTGGCCGCCGCCATCGCGGTGCCGGAACTGACCTACTACGCCCGCAAGATCAACGTCGAAAGCTACCGGGTGATCGAAACCTGGCTGGTCACGACCGCGCTCTACGTGGCTGCCTGTTACCTCATTGCCATGCTGCTCCGCTACCTGGAACAGCGTCTGGCGATCCGTCGTTAAGGAAGGTTCCCATGTACGAATCCCCCAGCTGGCTGCATGAGTTGTGGATCGCCCGGGAGGCTCTCTGGGCGGGTTTCCAGGCCAGTGTTTATGTTTCGGCCCTGGCGATTTTCTTTGGCACTTTAATTGGTATCGTCGCCGGCCTGATCTTGACCTACGGCAAGTTCTGGATGCGTGCGCCGTTCCGGCTGTATGTCGATTTGATCCGTGGTACGCCGGTGTTCGTGCTGGTACTGGCATGTTTCTACATGCTGCCGGCGCTCGGTTGGCAGATCACCGCGTTCCAGGCCGGAGCGGTCGGGTTGACGCTGTTCTGCGGCTCCCATGTGTCGGAAATCGTGCGCGGCGCGCTGCAAGCCATTCCCCGTGGGCAACTGGAAGCGGGCAAGGCGATCGGTCTGACGTTCTACCAATCCCTGGGTTACGTGCTGTTGCCCCAGGCGCTGCGTCAGATCTTGCCGACCTGGGTCAACTCCTCCACGGAAATCGTCAAGGCGTCGACCTTGCTGTCGGTGATCGGTGTGGCCGAGTTGCTGCTCAGCACCCAGCAAGTGATCGCGCGCACTTTCATGACCCTGGAGTTCTACCTGTTCGCAGGCTTTATGTTCTTTGTCATCAACTACGCCATCGAGTTATTCGGGCGCTACATTGAAAAGCGGGTGGCCTTGCCATGAACCAACCTCAAACCAACCAACCGCTGCTGAATATCCGTGGCCTGCGCAAACAATACGGTCAGGTCGAAGTGCTCAAGGGCGTCGACCTGTCCATGCAGCGCGGTAACGTGGTCACGCTGATCGGCTCCAGCGGCTCGGGCAAAACCACGCTGCTGCGTTGCGTCAACCTGCTGGAAGAATTCCAGGGCGGACAGATTACCCTCGACGGCGAGTCCATCGGCTACAGCGAAATCGCCGGCAAGCGCGTGCGTCACCCCGAACGGGTGATCGCCCAGCACCGGGCGATGACCGGCATGGCGTTCCAGCAATTCAATCTGTTTCCGCACCTGACCGCGTTGCAGAACGTCACCCTCGGCCTGCTCAAGGTCAAGAAGATGGGCAAGGACGAGGCCGTGGCACTCGCGGAAAAATGGCTGGACCGCGTCGGCCTGTTGGAGCGTCGCAACCATTTCCCCGGCCAGCTTTCCGGCGGCCAGCAACAGCGTGTGGCGATTGCCCGCGCGATTGCCATGAACCCCAGCCTGATGCTGTTCGATGAAGTCACGTCGGCGCTGGACCCGGAGTTGGTGGGCGAAGTGCTCAGCGTGATCAAGGGCCTGGCTGAAGAGGGCATGACCATGCTGCTGGTCACCCACGAAATGCGCTTTGCCTATGAAGTGTCCGACAAGATCGTGTTCATGAACCAGGGCCGCATTGAGGAACAGGGCACCTCCAAGGACATCTTCGAGCGCCCGCAATCGCCGCGCCTGGCGGAATTTTTGAAGAATATTCGTTTTTAATCAGGAGTCATTTTATGAGCATTACTCGTTACGGCACCGGCAGCACCGCCGGCGGCGGCCAGCCACGTCCTTTCGCCCGTGCGGTGGAGGCGGACGGCTGGCTCTACGTCTCGGGCCAGGTGCCCGCGGTGGACGGTGAAATCATCCAGGGCGGCATCATCGAGCAAACCCGGCAGACCATGCGCAACGTGGTGGCGATCCTCGAAGAGGCTGGCTACGAACTCAAGGACGTGGTGCGCGTCGGCGTGTGGCTGGAGGACCCGCGGGACTTCTGGAGTTTCAACAAGGTCTTCGGCGAATACTTCAGCCCCGAACACGCCCCGGCGCGCGCCTGCGTACAGGCGAACATGATGGTCGATTGCAAGGTGGAGATCGATTGCGTGGCGTACAAGAAAAAAGGCTAAATTGCCCGGATCTGAAGCCCAAAGCTGATCAAATGTGGGAGCGGGCTTGCTCGCGAATGCGGTGTGTCATTAAACGC
>NZ_JBSVVZ010000111.1:0-12598 GCF_054071875.1 Pseudomonas sp. SDO524_S393
AGGCAAAAGGGTGGGGAGGCGGACCCACCGTATTCGCGAGCAAGCCCGCTCCCACCTTTGATCTCTGCGGTATTCAAGATCGGTTAAAAGTCATAACTGAGCCGCGTGTAGTAAAACGCCCCTTCCGGCGCTGCCGGCGCCAGGTAGCTGTATTGCTGGCCCGGGGTCTGGCGCAGGCGGCTGTTGAAGTCATCGGGTTTGCTGTCGAACAGGTTGTTGGCGCCGACCGACAGGCGCAGTTGCCGGGTGAACGCGTAGTTCACGTCCAGGTCGGTGGTCCATTGCGCAGCGAAGGTCTGGTCGTACTGGGCGTTGGCTTCGCTGGCGGCGTACTTGCGGTATTGGCCGTAACGGGTCTCGCTGAGGGCGACCGTCCAGGCACCGATCTTGTGAGTCGCGCCCAGCACCAGCTTGTCTTCGGGGTAGCCGTGCTCCAGAAAGCCCCGGGCCTCACGGGTGAGAATGTCGAAACCGTTGGGGTTTTCGTGAACCTTCTCGATGGTCGTGCGTGCCTTGGTATAGCCGGCGGACAAGCTCAGGGCGCCGTACTGCGCCAGGTCCAGGTTGTACTTGCCGACGATATCGACACCCCGGGTGCGGGTGTCCGCCGCATTGGTCATGAACTGCGCCCAGGTGTACTGGCCAAAGCCGGCTTGCTGCAAAATCTGCTCGGCGCGCGGCCCGGAAATGCCGCCGCTGTAGAGCAGGCGGTCACGAATCGAGATCTGATAGGCATCGACCGTCAGCGAAGCATTTTCGACCGGACGCAGGACCAGGCCGAGGGAGAAGTTGGTCGACTTCTCCGGCTTCAGCGGTTCGGCGCCCAGGGCGCGGGCGGCCGGGTTGTCGGCGGGCAGCATGCGGGTGAGCACCGGGTTGCCGTTGACGTCGACGTTGGTGGTGGTGGTCCACGAGGTGCCGATCTGGCCCAGTGTCGGCGCACGGAACGAATTGTTCACCGTGGCACGCAAGCCCACTTGCGGAGTGAAGTCATAACGCGCCGACAGCTTGCCGGTGGTGGCCGAACCGAAGTCCGAATAGTGCTCGGTACGCCCGGCCAGGCCGACCTGGAACTTGTCGGTGAGCTGATGCTCCAGGCCCAGGTACACGCCACCGACATCGCGTTTGTAGGTACCGGCGTCATCCGGCGTCAGACCCGAGGCCTGCACCGCACCGACTTGCACACCGTTGATGCCGCCAAAGGAGTAGGACGCGTAGTCGCCCTCCTCCAGCCGATACTGCTCATGGCGGTAGGCAATGCCCGCCGAGAGCGTCAGTGGATGGCTGGACCAGTTCACGTCCAGGTCCTTGGCGTAATCCAGGCCGAGGTTGGTCTGCTCGTTGACCAGGGTGGCCACATCGAATTTGGTCGGGCTGTTGAGGCCGTAGCTCGGGTTGACCGTGTTGAAGGCCAACTCGTCGTGCTTGTCGCGGCCATAGGTGGCGCTCAGGTCGAAGCGACCCAGGGTCTCGTCTTCATAGCGGGTGCCGACGGTCAGCGCGCCATCTTCGTAGCGATAGCGGTACTTGGGAATGGTGCCGTTGGGATAGATACCCGCGACGTTGTTCGGGTTGCTGGCCAGCAACGGCGGCGTATTGTTCACCGATTTGTCCTGGCCGAAGGTGGCGAAACTGTACAGGCGCCACTGGTCGTTCAGGCCGATCTCGGCATTGGCCGCCAGGTTGAACTTGTCGCGCCCGGCACCGCCCCAGCGCGGGTCTTGCAACTGGCCACCGGCAACGTATTGGTCGCCGATATCCGTGGGTTTGTTGTTGAGGGTGTTGAAGCTCAGGGTGAGGAAACCATCCCCCGGCAAACCCAGGCCATACCAGCCATCGGTGGTCTTGCTGAAGCCGTCGCCCTGGGCATACTTGCCCAGTTGCGTGTTGACCTGACCACCGCTGTCACGCTCCTTGAGCACGATGTTGACCACCCCGGCCACCGCGTCCGACCCGTACTGGGCCGAGGCGCCATCGCGCAGCACTTCGACATGGTCGATGCTGCTGATGGGGATCATGTCCAGGTCCACCGGTTGTGCGCCAATGAACGGCACGCCACCGGAGATATTCACCACCGCCGAGGCATGGCGGCGCTTGCCGTTGATCAGCACCAGCGTCTGGTCCGGCGACAGCCCACGCAGGGACGCGCCCTTGGGGTTCTGGCCACGGGTGGCGCTCTGGTTCTGCGGAAAATTGAACGAGGGCAACAGTTGGAACAGCGCCTGGTTGAGGCTGGTGGCGCCGGTCTGCTTGAGTTCTTCGGCGTTGATTACGTCCACCGGTGCGGCGCTGGTAAGGGCCGTGGCATCGCTGCGACGGGTGCCGATGGCGACTACGCGATCCAGGGTCGGCGCCTGCGCCGCGCTGGTCTGCGCCTTGACGTTGTTGCTGGCCTGGGCGCTTTTGGCCGCGCCTTCCTTGATGATGAACGCACCGTCCGGGCTGACCTGCACTTGCAGGCCGGTGCCCTGGAGCGCAGCGTCGACCGCCTGGTGCGCCGACAGCGAACCGTCGACACGGGCCGAGGAATAATGACCGAGTTGCGGAGTGAACGAGATCACCTGGCCACTTTGGCGACTGATGTCCAGCAGCACTTCATCCAGCGGACCGGGTGCGATGTGGTAGACCTGACGCGCCTCTTCGGCACTGGCGGCAAACGAGAAAACCAGGCTGGCCAACGGCACCAGGGCAAAGGTTCGAAGCGGCACACGGTTGAACTGACTCACTTTGGCTCCCCCCAAGGAAACTCCATAACGCTGCTCCCCGCAGCGCTTACGGGAGTGATGTGGGTTGGCGGGGGGAAAACTTGCAGATCGTTTGGTTATGTTCTTAGAACCCGCCCGCTTCAAGGCGAACGAGCATCGCGGGTACAACAAACCCGTTGTAGTGAGCGAGCTTGCTCGCGCTGGGCTGCGCAGCAGCCCCAAAGCCTGGGAGCGCTTCGCACTCCAGCGCGAGCAAGCTCGCTCACCACAATAAAGGCCCTTGTCACAGACGGGATCACGCGGCATGGATGCTCACCCACAGGCCGGTATGGCGGGTGATGTGGATCGGCAAGGTGCGCGCCAGGGTGTCGAGGATTTGCTGGGGATTGTCCAGCCGGTACAGGCCGCTTACGCGCAACCCGGCCACGGCGGGGTCCAGGCGCAGGATGCCGTTGTGATAGGGCCGCAATGTCTCGATAACCTCGGCCAACGGACGGTCGCGCACTTGCAGGAAACCGTCGATCCACGCTGTGGCGCCGGACGAACTGAGCTGCACCGGACCGAAGCCCGCGCGGTCGTAATGCACCTCATGACCGGCGGCCAGCTGCAGGCGCGCGCCGTTCTGACCGTCGATTTCCACGGCGCCGTTGAGGGCGACAACCTGGCCCTGCCCTTCGCGCTCACGCACCAGCAAGCGGTTGCCATAAGCGCGCAGACGGGCCTGGTCGGTGTGGATCAGGAAGGGCCGTTGGCGGTCACTGGCGACCCTGGCCAGCAACTCGCCCTCACGCAAACGCACCAGGCGCCGTTGCAGGTCGAACTGGATGTCCGCAGCGCTCTGGGCATTGAGCAGCAGCTCACTGCCGTCATCCAGCGTAACGCTGCGACGCTCGCCGGTGCCGGTGCGCACATCGGCGGTCAGGTCGGCCAGGGGCATGCCGAGGGGCCGGGCCAACAGCGTCGCCCCCAGGGCCACACCCGCACCGGCCAGGGCGATTTGCAGCACCTGCCGCCGGCTGGACGGGGCTTCCAGCGCCTGCTGCAAGACTTTGCCGGTCACGCCCTGGGCCAGAGGGACCTGGAACACGCCAAGGCGGGTTTCCAGTTGCCGACACAGGGCATCGTGACGCGGGTCGGCGGCTCGCCATTGTTCATAGCGCTGCCAGTCGCCCACAGTGGCCTGGCCAGAGCGCAGCAACACGTACCAGCGCGTGGCGTTGTCGATCAGTTCGTCGTTCATTCCAGGCACAGCCGCAGGCAACGGTTGAGGGCGCGGGTCATGTAGTCGCTCACCGAGCGCTGGGAAATCCCCAGCTCCTCGGCAATTTCCGGGTAGGTCAGGCCATTGAGCTGGGACAGCAGGAACGTCGCCTTGACCTTGGCGGGCAAGCCGTCGAGCAACTGGTCGATGGCGTGCAGGGCTTCGAGCATTTGCGCCAGCTCTTCGGGGGATGGCGCAGTGGAGGCTTCGTCGCCGTCCAAGGCATCGAGGTAAGCGCGTTCCAGGTCACGGCGGCGCCACAGCTGGTACATCAAGCGTTGGGCAATCGTGGTGAGCAAGGCACGGGGCTGGCGGATCGGTACCACGCCGGGCGAACCGAGCAGCTGGACAAAGGTATCGGCGGCGATGTCTTCGGCGTGGGCGCGGGAGTCGAGGTGGCGGTGCAAACGGCCGCACAGCCAATCGTAATGACTGCGGAACAAGCCGCCCACGTAGTCGCTGTGAGAAGTGTCGGCGCCGGACATAGTGGCTCCATTTGAGTAGGTTGCGCGTTATGTCCGGTGTTCCGGTGGAGCGATCCTAGCAAGGCTGCTTATGCTTTAATAATATTTAAAAAGTATTTTTATATAACCAAAAAAATCGACGCAGAGCGTCTAAGGCGGCGTTACCACGCGGAGCGTGGGAACGATCACTGAAGGACTGGATAACCGGCAATGGTGGCCTGCCGCTGGTAGTTCAACAGCACTTCGTAATCGTCTTCGCTGGCCGGAAGGACTTCCCTCAGGCCCAGGGTTTCGACTACTTGGGGCAAATCCTGCAAGGCCTGGTTCATGGCTTGGCGAATCGTCGTCACCTGCGTATCACTCAGGTGCAGCGGGCCGATATAGGGCAAGGTCGGGCTCGGTGCGCTGCGGGTGACGAGGCGCAGCCCCGCCACTTCTTCAGGGGCGAAACGGGCCAGGTAGTCGTAGGTCACGCTGTCGATGGCAGCGAGGTCGGCGCGGTGTTCCCGTAGCCAGCGCAGGCTCTCACGATGGGCACCACTGACGCCGACACTGGCGAAGAAGCGACCGTCGCGCTGCAACGGCGCGAGGCGTTCGCGCAGCAGGTTCATGCCACTGTTGGAGTCGTGGCCGTTGATCACACCGCGACTGTCGTAGAAGTCCGCCAGGACGGTACGCGGGTTGTCGTCACGCGTGAGCAGCAGGCTGCAATGTTCGCCACCGCTGCTGTGGGGCAGCTCGTAGCGTGGGCGACCGATCACACGGACCTGGCCGCGCAGTTGGGTCATCAGCGGGTAGCCGCAGGTTTGTGTAACGAGCAATTCGGGGGCGAGCCACAGACCGTGCAGGTCCAGGTGGTCGGCGTTACGCCGGTGCAGGCCCAGGTGTTCGAAAATCCTTGCAAGCCACTGCTGGTTGGCCTGCTGCACCGCGTCGGGCGCGACGTACATCAGCAGCTCGGCGTAATGGTCACTCATGGTCGTCTCTCACGCAAAAGGGTGCCGGGGGCTGTCGATGGCTTTGAGGCCATGGCGGCCGATCAACTCGCCATAGCCCTGCACCAGGAAACCGCCGCTGCGCGCCAGCCATTGTTCCCGGCGAGCCCGGTAGACCCTGGGCAGGTAATACCAGGGCAGTTTCGGCAAGTCGTGGTGCACCAGATGCAAGTTGTTGTTGAGGAACAGCCAGGTCCACGGCCAGGCGGCCTCGTTGAGCACGGTGCGCTGCTCCGGCTGCGGGTGCGGGCGGTGTTCATAGTAGGAACGGATCGATGCCACGGACAAGGCCGGCACGCTGACCAGCAGCAGGTAGTGCCACACCGACAACACGCTGAAGCAGGCGACAAACCCCAGCATCAATGCCGTGACGACACCGTGGGCCAGCCACATCGGCCACACCTGGGACAACTGCTGCAATTGCTGGCGGACCAGGCGACCGATCGCCAGCGGCGCCGAGAATAAAAACCGGCCGAGAACGGTCTTGGTCAACCAATGCACGCCACGCTCGAACAGCGAACTGCGGTCCCATTGCTGCTGGTTGAGGTAACGGCTTTCCGGGTCGATGCCCGGCAGGGTGAGGTCTTCATCGTTGTGATGCAGCAGGTGGCTGTCGCGGTACAGGGTGTAGGGAAACCACACGGCGAAGGGCGCATAGCCGAGCAGTTTGTTCAGCAGCAAGGAGCGGGTGGGATGGCCATGCAGCAGTTCGTGTTGCACCGACAACCACAGCGTCACCAACGGGATCAGCAACAAAGTGCTCAACCACAGGCCCAGCCAGTGGCTGGCGAGCATTACGGTAAACCAGCCGACGTACACGCCGATCAACAGCAGCCAGGTCGGCCATTCGGTGCGCGCGGTGAAACTGCGGGTGAGGACTTCGATTTCCCGGCGTTGGGTCAGATCAAGATAATTGGCCATCGGTTGCTCAGAGCAGGTGTTTACTGCTCTGTGCAATGAGTCGGGAAAATCTTGCAGATCATTTGGTGCTGAGCTTAGAAGCGAATGCATCAGCCGCTACAATGGCGGCCCCCATCCTCTCATCGGTCTGCACATGCACCTGGAATTACTCGCCGAGCCGCTTTGGCCACTGCTGAACAAGTTTTACCGCAGCCACGGCTCGTCGATGAAGGCAATCAAAGGCGCGCGCCTGTGGGTCGCGCGGGAAGACGAGATCGTGGCCGGCCTGTGCCTGAGCCCGGTGGTGGGTGGACAGTGGCTGACCGGGGTGTTCGTGGCGCCGGCCTATCGCGGCCAGGGTTTGGCGGCGCGGTTGATTGTCGACGCAGTCGCAGCCGCCGAAGGAACCGTATGGCTGCTGTGCCATCCCGACCTGGAGGCGATGTACCAACGCATGGGATTCAGCCAGGACACCGTGCTGCCCCAGTCCCTCGCCGAACGGCTGGTACGTTACAAGCGCAACAAGCCGATGATCGCCATGGGCTTAGAACCGTTGGTAAGGTCGACCTCGGATAATGTGTGATCGCTCGGTAAAGGGCCCATGCTAGCCTCGGCGGCACAGTGGCCCCTTACAGGATGATCATGAACAAGACACTTGCAGCACTGTCCCTCACCACCCTGCTCCTTCCGACTCCAAGCCAGGCCGCCGATGCGCCGATCAGCGCCAGCCAGTACCAAAACGTGCTCGCCGGCAGTTGGCGCGACCCGGCCAACAGCGCGCGCGACGGCTACCGCCATCCACAGCAGACCCTGGAATTCTTTGGCCTGGGCGCCCGGCAGACGGTGATTGAGATCACCCCCGGCGGCGGCTGGTACAGCGAAATACTGGCGCCGTTGCTCAACGACCACGGGCATTACATCGCCGCCGTGCAGGCCGCAAGCAGCAGCGCCTACGCCAAGGCATCCGAAGAAAACCTGAAGAAAAAACTGGCGACCGACCCGACGCGGTACGGCAAGGCTCAAGTCATCGAATTCGACCCCAAGGCGCCGGTGTTCGGCAAACCGGGCTCGGCGGATACCGTGCTGACGTTTCGAAATGTGCATAACTGGGTCGAAGCCGGCACCGCGCCAGCCACCTTCAAAGCCTTCTATCAGGTGCTGAAACCGGGCGGCGTGCTGGGCGTGGAAGACCATCGAGCCAAGGATGGGGCGGACCTGGCGGCAATCAAGGACAGTGGCTACCTGACCACGGCACAGGTGGTGAAGCTGGCGACGGACGCCGGGTTCAAACTGGTCGGGCAAAGTGAAGTGAATGCCAACCCGAAGGACACCAAGGACTACCCGGGCGGGGTGTGGACCTTGCCGCCGTCATTGAAGCTGGGGGAACAGGACAAGGTGAAGTACCTGGCCATTGGCGAGTCGGACCGGATGACGTTGCGGTTCGTCAAACCCGGTAAATAGCCCAAGCCTGAATGTGCAAACAGGCCTGTTGTGGTGAGCGGGCTTGTCCCGCGCTGGGGCGCGAAGCGGCCCCAACAAACCCACCGCGCTTTTTCAGGAGATAGGCTGTGGCTGATTTCAGGGCCGCTTCGCAGCCCAGCGCGGGACAAGCCCGCTCACCACAGAAAGTACCCCCTTATCCGTTGGATCAATCGTCCGCCGTGGGGTCCATGTCGGGGAACATCACTTCGATAAAGCCGAACTTGCTGAAGTCAGTGATCCGCGACGGGTACAACCGGCCGATCAAATGGTCGCATTCGTGCTGCACCACCCGCGCGTGGAAGCCCTCGGCGACGCGCACGATCGGCTCGCCCTTGGGGTCGAAACCTTCATAGCGAATCTGCTGATAACGGTTCACCGCACCGCGCAGGCCGGGCACGGAAAGGCAACCTTCGTAGCCCTCTTCCAGCACCGGGCTCAGCGGGGTGATCAGCGGGTTGATCAGGATGGTCTGCGGCACGGGAGGCGCGTCCGGGTAGCGCTCGCTGGCTTCGAAACCGAAGATCACCAGTTGCAAATCGACGCCGATCTGCGGCGCTGCGAGCCCCACACCGCCCACGTGTTCCATGGTCTGGAACATGTCATCGATCAGTTGCCAAAGCTCGGGGCTGTCGAACATTTCCGGCGGCACCGGTGGCGCGATACGCAGCAGGCGCTCGTCGCCCATTTTCAGGATTTCACGGATCATCGATCAGACTTCGTCGGTAGTGGGCTTGAGGGAAGGGTCTCGGCCTAAGCCTGAGACATGCTGTTTTTCATCGCTCTGGTGTTCATCGAAATCCTTTTCGCCAGGGTTCTTGCCTTCCTCTGACATGTGCTCGATCACGGCGTTCATCTCTGCGCCCAGCAGCAGCACCGCGGCAGAAATGTAGAAGTACAGGAGCAGGACGATGATCGCGCCGATACTGCCATACATGGCGTTGTAGTCGGCAAAGGTTTTCACGTAATAACCAAAGCCCAGGGAGGCGACGATCCAGACCACCACCGCCAGCACGGAGCCCGGGGTGATAAAACGAAATTTCTGCTTAACGTCGGGCATCACGTAATACATGAGGGCCACGGCGAACATCAGCAGAATCACGATCAACGGCCAGCGCAGGATGGTCCACAGGGTGACCACGAATTCCTGCATGCCGATCTGCCCCGCCAGCCACTCCATCACCTGCGGGCCTAGCACCATCAGCGCGGCGGCGGCCAGCAGCATGCCGGCGATGCCCACGGTGTAGAAGATCGACAGCGGGAAGCGCTTCCAGATCGGCCGGCCTTCCACCACGTCGTAGGCGGCGTTCATCGCGCTCATCATCAGGCGCACGCCGGCGGAGGCGGTCCACAGCGCGATGACGATACCCACCGAGAGCAGGCCGCCCTTGGACTGTTGCAACTGATCGATAACCGGATTGACCTGCTCCAGGGCCTGGGGCGGCAACACCAGTTCCGATTGCAGGCGCAACCAGGTGAAAAAGTCCGGCAGGTGCAGGAAACCGATCAGGGCAATGAGGAACAGCAGGAAGGGAAACAATGAAAACAGCATCTGGTAGGCCAGTGCCGAGGCGTAGGTGGGCATCTCGTCATCGACGAACTCTTTGACGGTGCGCACCAGCACCTGGTGCAGCTTGAGGCCTTGCAGAACCGGAAAGATCATAGCGTCTCCTTTCGCCGCATCATGGTTGGATAAGAGGGCGACTCAGGGGCCGTTTTCTACATCAAGGTAGCCTATTTGGCGACCTTGAAACAATTTCGAAACTTTAGCGCCGGCAGATGACATAAAAACGGCCATCCGGGGATGGCCGCTGGTGCGGTGTGAAAGCACGCTTATTTGGTGGCTTTCTTTACCGCGTCCTTGGTATCGCCGATGGCTTTTTCGACTTTGCCTTTCTTTTCCTGTACCACGCCTTCAGCGCGCAGTTTGTCGTTGCCGGTGACTTTGCCAATACCTTGCTTGATGTTGCCGACGGCCTCGTCTTTCAAACCTTTTGCCTTATCCGCTGTGCTGCCCATGGTATCTCTCCAGAATAACAATCAAGGATTGAGGTGCTTACCCAGAAATTGACCCGACGCGGTTCGGCAGAGTTTCAATTATTTTTCGGGGGCATTTCATCGCCCTGCACAGGTTTGGCTTTATGTTTTGCGGCCAACCCACGAGAATGCGCGGCACATTCAGGCTATAACGCTGAATAACAGATCCCGTAGGAAGGTTATGAAACTCAATAAAGCACAGGCCATCGCCCGCAGAAACCAGGAACTGGGCGGTGCCGTACTCGGCGTCAACAACTGCCACTTCACCGACCTGGACCGCAAACGCAACATCTGGTGGTTCGACCTGCCGGTGGGCCGTATTGCCGTGGGCCAGTACGAGTGGATTCACCTGCTGATGCACAACGCCGAAACCGACCAGTTGCTGCACCTGAAGGTACCGACCGTGTTCCTGCGCGAAAAGCTCGACGGCCTGGTGGTGCGCAATGCGGGCAAGCGCAAGCCGGAGATTACGCTGG
This sequence comes from Pseudomonas sp. SDO524_S393, assembly GCF_054071875.1. Classification (NCBI taxonomy): domain Bacteria; kingdom Pseudomonadati; phylum Pseudomonadota; class Gammaproteobacteria; order Pseudomonadales; family Pseudomonadaceae; genus Pseudomonas; species Pseudomonas sp. SDO524_S393. The sequence continues at coordinate 10,318 of NZ_JBSVVZ010000111.1, forward strand.
AGCTGAGCGCAGACAAGGATTCGTTCTTGAAGGATGTGCGCCCGGCAGGCGCGGGCGTGGGCTTCGCACAGTTCGCCCTGTAAGGATGCGGGCAAAACCGTGGGAGCTGGCTTGCCTGCGATAGCGGTGTATCAGCCAGCCCTTCAGTGACTGACTCTCCGCCATCGCAGGCAAGCCAGCTCCCACATTGAATTGCATTCCAGTCATGGGAATCAGCAAGCATTAAAAAACCCCGCATTAGCGGGGTTTTTCATGGGTTACTTTTTAAGGCCCAGCTTCTTCAACTCTTCATCGCGCAACTCACGACGCAGGATCTTGCCCACGTTGGTGGTCGGCAACGCATCGCGGAACTCAACGGCCTTGGGCACCTTGTAGGCGGTGACGTTGGCACGCATGTGCTCCATCACCTGTTCCTTGGTCAGGGTAGCGCCCGGTTTGACCACGATGAAGATCTTGATGATCTCCCCGGACTTCTCATCCGGCACGCCGATGGCCGCGCACTGCAATACACCCGGCAGGGTCGCGAGCACGTCTTCCAGCTCGTTGGGGTACACGTTGAAGCCAGAGACCAGGATCATGTCTTTCTTGCGATCGACAATGCGCATGTAGCCATCCGGCTGGATGATCGCGATGTCACCGGTCTTCAGCCAGCCTTCGCTGTCGAGGATTTCGGCGGTGGCGTCTTCACGCTGCCAATACCCCTTCATCACCTGCGGGCCCTTGATGCACAGCTCGCCGATCTCGCCCAGCGGCAGCTCGCTGCCGTCATCGGCGATGACTTTGCACAGGGTCATCGGCACGGGAATGCCGATGGTGCCGACCTGGACGCATTGGATCGGATTCACCGTGGCCACCGGGCTGGTTTCGGTCATGCCGTAGCCTTCGCAGATGCCGCAGCCGGTCACGTCTTTCCAGCGCTCGGCAGCCGCCAGTTGCAGGGCCATGCCGCCTGAAAGGGTAAGTTTGAGCGCAGAGAAATCCAGCTTGCGGAAACCTTCGTTGTTGCACAGCGCGACGAACAAGGTGTTCAAGCCGACAAAGCCGCTGAACTTCCACTTCGACAGTTCCTTGACCATCGCCGGCAGGTCGCGCGGGTTGCTGATCAGGATGTTGTGGTTGCCGATCAGCATCATCGCCATGCAGTGAAAGGTGAAGGCATAGATGTGGTACAGCGGCAGCGGCGTGATCAGGATCTCGCAGCCTTCGTTGAGGTTGGAGCCCATCAGCGCCTTGCATTGCAGCATGTTGGCGACGAGGTTGCGGTGGGTGAGCATCGCGCCCTTGGCCACGCCGGTGGTGCCACCGGTGTATTGCAGCACGGCGACGTCGCCGCTGGCCGGGCTGGCATCATTGACCGGCTGGCCGTGGCCCTTGGCGAGCACGTCGTTGAACTTGATCGCCTGGGGCAAGTGATAGGCCGGGACCATTTTCTTCACGTACTTGATGACGCTGTTGATCAGCAGGCGCTTGAGCGGCGGCAACAGGTCGGCGACTTCGGTGACGATCACATGCTTGACGGCGGTCTTGGGCACGACCTTTTCCGCCAGGTGGGCCATGTTGGCCAGACAGACCAGGGCCTTGGCCCCGGAGTCGTTGAACTGGTGTTCCATTTCCCGCGCGGTGTACAGCGGGTTGGTGTTGACCACGATCAGGCCGGCACGGATGGCGCCGAACACGGCGACCGGGTATTGCAGGACGTTGGGCAGTTGCACGGCGATGCGGTCGCCGGGCTTGAGGTCGGTATGCTGTTGCAGGTACGCGGCGAATGCGCCGGACAATTCGTACAATTCACCGTAGGTGATGGTCTTGCCCAGGTTGCTGAAAGCCGGTTTGTTGGCGAAGCGCTGGCAGGACTGTTTCAGTACCGCCTGAATATTCGGATACTCGTCTGGATTGATGTCGGCAGCAATCCCGGCGGGGTACTTATCCTTCCAAAAGTCTTCGTTCATGGAAGCCCACTCCTCAGCGTCGCGAATTCATCATCGCATTTGATGCGATTATTATTGGTGTATGTTTTTTTAAGGTGAGTCTGGCGCTTCAAAGCAGGCCGAGATGTCACAAAGCGCGCCGAGAGTAGCAGCTTTGCCAAGGGTCGACTAGAGCCAAAAGAGGGCCCCATAGTCATATTCCTGACTGTCCTACAATATTTGGTCACGCTTTAAACGAAGCCGAAATAATCCAGCAAACTGCTCTGGAACAAGGCTTTCAAGGCAACACAATACAAATGTGGGAGCGGGCTTGCTCGCGAAAGCGGTGGGCCAGTCAACATGGCGTTGACTGA
>NZ_JBSVVZ010000112.1:0-11507 GCF_054071875.1 Pseudomonas sp. SDO524_S393
CCTGTGGGAGCTGTCGAGCCCCGGCGAGGCTGCGAAAGCGGTGGGTCAGGTGGCATCTGTGTTGGCAGTGCCGCAGTCATCGCAGCGATGCGGCGACCCGACAAGCCAGCTCCCACAGTTGACCTGCGTTGTTTATGCGTTCAGCTCTCTAGCCAGAAACGGCGCGGTGCGGCTGCTTTTGCTTCTGGCAACCTTCTGCGGCGTGCCGCAAGCCACCACCTTGCCGCCCGAGTCCCCCGCTCCCGGTCCGATATCGATCACCCAGTCACTCTGGGCCACCACCCGCATTTCATGCTCCACCACGACCACCGTGTGCCCCGCCTCCACCAGATGGTTCAACTGGCTGAGCAAACGGTCCACATCCCGGGGATGCAGACCCGTGGTGGGCTCGTCCAGCACATATAAAGTGGCGCCTCGCGCATTGCGTTGCAGCTCGGTGGCCAGCTTGATGCGTTGCGCTTCGCCGCCGGACAGTTCGGTGGCCGGCTGACCCAGGCGCAAGTAGCCCAGGCCGATATCCCGCAGCACCTGCAACGAGCGCAGCACTGCGGGCTGCTCTGCGAACACCTCGACCGCCTGCTCCACCGTCAACCCAAGGATTTCGGCGATGTTGCGGCCTTCCCATTGGATCGCCAACGTCTCGGGGTTGTAGCGTGCGCCGTGGCAGGTTGGGCAAGGTGCGTACACGCTGGGCATGAACAGCAGCTCAACGCTGACAAACCCTTCACCCTCACAATTCGGACAGCGCCCCTTCGCGACGTTGAACGAGAACTGCCCGGCGTCGTAATGACGCTTGCGGGCAGCCGGTGTGGCGGCGAACAGCTTGCGCACGTTATCGAACAGTCCGGTGTAAGTGGCCAGGTTGGAACGCGGCGTGCGACCAATGGGTTTCTGGTCCACCTGCACCAGACGACGAATCTGCTCCAGCCCGGCGCCGATACGTCCGCCGCTGGTCTGCGGGGCGTCGTCTTCCAGGCTCGGCTCTTCGTCGTTCTCCACCACACGGCCAAGACCGGCGCCCACCAGTTCCAGCAGCGCCTGGCTGACCAGGCTGGACTTGCCCGAACCGGAAATCCCGGTGACCGCCGTGAAGCAGCCCAGCGGGAAATCGACGTTCAAGTCATTGAGGTTATTGCGTGTCACCCCCTCGAGCTTCAACCAACCGGTGGGCTCACGACGCACTGCGTTCGACGCGGTTTTTCCGGCGAACAGGTACTCGCGAGTCTGTGAGCCCTCCACTTGCGCCAACCCCGCGGGCGGGCCGCTGTACAGTACCTGCCCACCGTGTTCGCCCGCCGCCGGGCCGACGTCGATCAACCAGTCGGCGCGGCGCATGGTTTCCAGGTCATGTTCCACCACGAATAACGAATTGCCCGCCGCCTTCAAACGCTCCAGCGCCCGGTACAGCGCTTCGCCGTCCGCCGGGTGCAGACCTGCCGAAGGTTCGTCCAACACATAGATCACACCGAACAACTGCGAGCCCAGCTGTGTGGCCAGGCGCAAGCGTTGCAATTCCCCGGAAGACAGGGTCGGTGTGCTGCGCTCCAGGGACAGATACCCCAGGCCCAGCTCCATCAGCGTGCTGACCCGCTCCAGCAAGTCCTGGGCGATACGCTGTGCTGCCAGGCGCTTTTCCACCGACAGTTTCATCTTGTCCTGCCCCGCCGCCACCGGCCTTAGCAACTCGGCAAGGCGTGACAACGACAGTTGCGACAACTCCCCGATGTCCACCCCGGCGAACTTCACCGACAGCGCGGCCTTGTTCAGCCGCTTGCCGTCGCACAACGGGCAGGCGCTGCCCTGCATGAACTGCGAAACGCGCTTTTTCATCAGCGCACTCTGGGTGTGGGTGAAGGTGTGCAGGATATAACGCCGTGCACCGCTGAACGTGCCCTGGTAGCTCGGCTCCAGCTTGCGCTTGAGCGCCTCGCGGGTCTGTTCGGGGGTGAAACCGGCGTACACCGGCGCCGTCGGGGTTTCTTCGGTGAACAGGATCCAGTCGCGCTGTTTTTTCGGCAGGTCGCGCCAGGGAATGTCCACGTCATAACCCAGGGTCACCAGAATGTCGCGCAGGTTCTGGCCCTGCCACGCCAGCGGCCAGGACGCCACCGCACGCTGGCGGATGGTCAGTGAGGGATCGGGCACCATCAGCGCCTCGGTGACCTCGTACACGCGGCCCAGGCCATGGCATTGCGGGCACGCGCCCTGGGGCAGGTTCGGCGAGAAGTCCTCGGCATACAGCATGGCCTGGCCCGGCGGGTAACTGCCGGCACGGGAGTACAGCATGCGGATCAGGCTCGACAAGGTGGTGACACTGCCCACCGACGAGCGCGCACTCGGCGTGCCGCGTTGCTGTTGCAGGGCCACGGCGGGTGGCAGGCCTTCGATGGAGTCCACATCCGGCACGCCCACCTGGTCGATCAGCCGTCGCGCGTAAGGCGCCACCGACTCGAAGTAACGACGTTGCGCTTCGGCATACACCGTGGAAAACGCCAGGGATGACTTGCCCGAGCCGGACACCCCGGTGAATACCACCAGGGCATCGCGGGGAATGTCCACGTCGACATTGCGCAAGTTGTGTTCGCGGGCACCGCGCACCCGGACAAAACCTGAGTGGTGGGCGGTCACAGGTGGAAGGGAACGCTGTGAAGTCATGGACGACCTTGTCGGGCGGCGAGCACGCTGTATACCCGTTGCGTCAGCGCCTCGGGACTGTAGGGCTTGCTCAGCAGATGAATATCGGGGCTCAGCAAATGATTGCTGGAGAGAATGTCACGGGTGTGGCCCGAAGTGAACAGCACGGCCACCGGAGGTTTTTGCGCGCGGGCCCAGTCGGCCAGGTCGGTACTTTTGACCCGACCGGGCATCACGACATCGGTAAAGATCAACTCCGGCAGCAAGCCACCCTGCAATCGCTGCATGGCCTGGTCGCCATCCTCGGCGGTGTGCACGGTGTAACCTGACTGTTCGAGCACTTCCACCACTGTCAGACGTACGCCTTCGTTGTCTTCGACCACCAGGATGGTTTCGTCGCCGCCGCCGGAAAGGGCTGGCTCCACAGGCACGTCGAAACTCTCCGGCGCCAGGCTGTGGGGGAAATACATCTGCACCACCGTGCCCTTGCCCTCCTCGCTCCACATCTCCACATGTCCGCCGCTCTGGCGGACAAAACCGAACACCATGCTCAGGCCCAGGCCGGTACCGTGGCCTTCGCGCTTGGTGGTGAAGAACGGCTCGAACACCCGTTTGAGCACGGCCTGCGACATGCCGCTGCCGGTGTCGGTCACGGCCAGGCGCACGTACTCGCCCGGCTTGATGCTTTTACCCACGCAATCCGCTGGATTGAGGATGATGTTGTCCCCGGTGATGCGAATCACACCCTCGCCTTTCATGGCATCCCGGGCGTTGATCGCCAGATTGAGCAGTGCATTTTCCAACTGGTTGCGGTCGACACTGATGCACCAGGAGTCCTGGGGCAGTTGCACGTCGATATGAATGGTTTCCCCCAGCGCACGTTGCAATAGCTCGCCCAGCCCCGCATAGATGCGCTGCGGGTTGTATACCGCAGGCGATAGGGGCTGGCGCCGGGCAAACGCCAACAGTTGCGACGACAGCTTGGCCCCACGCTCCACCGCGGCAATCGCCGCCGCAACCCGGCGCTGCACCTGGACATTGTCCGCTTCGTGACGGGCCAGCAGATGCAGGTTGCCGGCGATCACTTGCAGCAGGTTATTGAAGTCGTGAGCCACGCCACCGGTCAGGCCGCCGATGGCTTCCAGTTTTTGTGACTGGCGCAATTGGTCTTCGGCGGTATAGCGCGCCTGCACTTCCGCAGCAACGCGCTGCTCCAGGTTGTGGGTCAGCTCCTGGCGCAGCCGCTCCGAATGCACATGTTCGGTGGTCTCCACCACAATCGCCAGGACGCCGGCCGGCTGCTGGTCATCCCCGGCGACCGGGCTGTAATACAGATCGAGCCACACGGTTTCGGGCTTGCCGTTACGCAGCAGCACCAGTTCCTTGTTGTTGAACGACAAAGTGCCACCGCTCAGGCAGGTATCCACCACATGCCGGTTGAAGTCGGCCACTTCCGGCCAGCCCAGTTCCACCGGCGTCCCCAGCAGATACGGGTGCCGGCCGCCGGCAAACGCCGAATAGCTGTCGTTGTAGATCATGTACCCGGCCCGCCCCCACAGCATTACCATCGGTACCGGCGAGGCCAGCATCATTTGCACGGTGCAGGCCAGGCTGGTGGACCAGCGGTCGATCGGCCCCAGGTCGGTGGTCGACCAATCGAACCCGCGAATCCGCCGGGCCATTTCACCGGTCCAACCTTCACAGCCGTGGGGGTTGAATAAAAACTGCATCATTCCGACTCTGCGCAGAGAAAAGACAGTCGCAATTTTTGGAGCATGCCAGGGACGGATGGTTTCATCCATCTCACTTGAGGGGGAATGAGCGCAGAAGCCAACAACCTCAGTGAAAATCCCGGCTGCGCACATGCATGCCCTCCAATAGCGGTGACAGGTCGGTCAAACGTCCGGCGATCAGGTGCCGCACCTCACCCACCGCCTCCCAGCGCCCATCCACCTTGAGCAAACGCGAGCCCACCAGTGCCTGGCGCTGGCGTTCAGCCAAGTCGCGCCAGACCACCACATTGAGGTTGCCGAATTCATCTTCCAGCGTGACAAAGGTCACGCCACTGGCCGTGCCCGGGCGCTGCCGCCCCGTGACCAGCCCCGCGACGCTGACATTGCGCCCATGCTCCACCACCATCAGTTCCCGGGAGCTGCGACAGCGCCGCCTGCGTAACTCCGCGCGCAGCAATGCCAGGGGGTGCGGCCCAAGCGTGGTGCCGACGGTGGCGTAGTCGGCTTGCAGATCCTCGCCCACCGTGGGCGCCGGCAGCATCACCGCAGCTTCGTCCGGTGCAGGCAACCCGGCAAACAGCCCCAACTGTTTGTGCACCCCGGCCACCGCCCAGCGCGCCGTGTGCCGATGGCCAGCCAAGGCACGCAAGGCACCGGCATCCGCCAACAGTGCCTGGGCACGGGCATCCAACCCGGCCCGTGTATCCAGGTCGGCAATGTCGTTGAACGCCTGGCGCTGACGGGCAGCTTCGATGCGCCGCCCGTCCTCTTCGCGAAACCCCGCGATCATGCGCAGCCCCATGCGAATGGCCGGTTGGCCTTCGCCCATCGGCTCCAGGCTGCAATCCCAGTCGCTGGCCTGCACATCCACCGGGCGAATCTGCAAGCGATGGCGCCGCGCATCCTGCAGAATCTGGTCCGGGCTGTAGAAACCCATGGGCCAGCTGTTGATCAGCGCACAGGCAAAGGCCGCCGGCTCATGGCATTTAAGCCAACTGCTGGCATAGGTCAGCAAGGCAAAGCTGGCCGCGTGGGACTCGGGAAAACCATAGCTGCCAAAGCCTTTGATCTGCTCGAAAATCTGCGCCGCGAACGCCTCGGTGTACCCCTTCTTCAACATGCCCTCACGCAGTCGCGCCTGATGCGGTTCAAGGCCGCCGTGACGCTTCCAGGCGGCCATGGAGCGACGCAACTGGTCGGCCTCGCCAGCGCTATATTCAGCGGCGACCATGGCGATCTGCATCACTTGCTCCTGGAACAACGGAATGCCCAGGGTGCGCTTCAACACGCTTTCCAACTCTGACGACGGATAGGTTTCCGGCTCTTCCTGGTTACGTCGTCGCAAGTACGGATGCACCATGCCGCCCTGGATCGGCCCGGGCCGCACGATGGCGACCTCGATCACCAGGTCATAGAAACTCTTGGGCTTGAGCCTGGGCAACATCGCCATCTGCGCCCGCGACTCGATCTGAAACACACCGATGGTGTCGGCCTTGCTGATCATCGCGTAGGTGGCCGCATCGTCCTTGGGGATGGTCGCCAGGGCCATATCGCGCCCCCGGTGGCGACGCAGCAAATCGAAGCAGCGGCGGATCGCGCTGAGCATGCCCAGAGCGAGGATATCCACTTTGAGCAGGCCGACGGCGTCAAGATCGTCCTTGTCCCATTGGATGATGGTGCGCTCGGCCATGGCGGCGTTTTCCACCGGCACCAGCGTGTCCAGCGGATGTTCGGAAATCACGAAACCACCGGGGTGCTGGGACAAGTGACGAGGGAAACCGATCAATTGCCGGGTCAACGTGAGCACCCGTCGCAGAATCGGACTGTCGGGATCGAAGCCACTTTCGCGCAGGCGCTCAAGCGGTGGCGCATCATCGCTCCAGCGCCCGCAGCAGTCGGCCAGGGCATTGATCTGGTCCGGCGGCAGGCCCAGGGCCTTGGCCACATCGCGCACGGCGCCGGCCGCGTGATAACTGCTGACCACCGCCGTCAGCGCCGCACGCGTGCGGCCGTAGCGCTGAAATACATATTGCAGCACTTCTTCGCGACGCTCGTGTTCGAAGTCCACGTCGATATCCGGCGGCTCGTTGCGCTCCCGGGACAGGAAACGCTCGAACAGCAGGCTCGTCAGGCTCGGGTCGATCTCGGTGATGCCCAGGGCAAAACACACCGCCGAATTGGCCGCCGAGCCCCGACCCTGGCACAGGATCGAACGGCTGCGGGCGTACTGGACGATATCGTGCACGGTCAGGAAGTAGCTTTCGTATCCCAGATCGCTGATCAGCTTCAGTTCGCTGTTGATCTGCAGCAGGGTCTTGGCCTCGGCGCCCTTCGGCCAGCGTTGGGCAATGCCTTTTTCGGTGACGGCACGCAACCAGGATTTGGCGTCATATCCTGCGGGCACCAACTCACGCGGATATTGGTAGCGCAGCTGGCTCAAATCGAAGGTACAGCGTTGTGCGATGGCCTGGGTTTCGTCGAGCAAGGCTTGCGGGTACAGCGCAGCCAGGGACGTCAGGCAACGCAGATGCCGCTCGCCATTGGGATGCAGGCGCGTACCGGCTTCGGCTACTGGCACGTGATGGCGGATCGCAGTCATGGTGTCTTGCAAGGCTCGGCGCCCGCGCGCATGCATATGCACATCGCCGCACGCCACGGCGCGAAGGCCCAGGCTGGCCGCCAATTGCAGGCGCTGCTCCAGATGGCGCGCGTCGTCCTGGCCGCAATGCAGGTGTACGGCCAGCCATACGCGCTCGCCGAAGGTATGCCGCAGCCATTGGACCGAGGCCTGGGTGTCGTGGTCGTCGGCTACCCACAAGGCCAGCAAGCCGGATAACGCAGGGTCGAAATCCTCTTTGACCAGGCGGTAACTGCCTTTTTCGGCACGGCGCCGGGCCACCGTAATCAGCCGACACAGGTGCTGGTAACCCACCAGGTTCTCCACCAGCAGCACCAGTTTCGGGCCGCCTTCGATGCGCACTTCGCTGCCGATAATCAGCGGCAACTCCACCGCCTTCGCCGCCTGCCAGGCACGCACGATACCGGCCAAGGTGCATTCGTCGGTGATCGCCAGGGCGCTGTAGCCTTGGCGCTTGGCCCGCTCGAACAACTCCAGCGCGCTGGAGGCGCCCCGCTGGAAGCTGAAATTGGACAGGCAATGCAGTTCGGCGTAACTCATGCGAACCAGCCTTGCAGCCACAACCCGTCGCTTTGCCCCACGGTGCGGTAGGCCCAGCCATGTTGGCCGGTGCGGGTCTGGATCAGGTAATAGTCGCGACGAATGTCGGCGCCGTCCCACCAGCCGGACTCGATGCGCTCCGGCCCCATGAGGATCCGTACGCCCTGCTCGGCCAGCAACGTCGGCTCGGGCAACAGCCAGCCGGGGCGTTGCACCTTGTTCAGGGATGGACACACGTGGCGATCCGTGGTCGTTTGCCAGGCGCATTCGGGACGGTGGTCAGCGTGAAAGCGCAAACCCTGCACCGCTTCATCGCCCAGGCGGGCGCGCAGGCGCTCACGCAGTTGCGCCCAGGGCAAGGTCTGTTGCGGACGGTCATCGAACAGGTCGTGACGCTGCGGTACAAACACCGGCAGGTCCTCGGCCACCAGGCGAAAGCCACGCACCGGCGCACTGACAAGCACCTGCTCCAGACGGCCTCGGGCCAGTTCGAACAGCATCGCCGGTTCGCGCTCGGCGCTGAGCAGGCCGACCTTGATCACGCTGTCCGGCGCCTGGGCGTGTTCAAGGTGCAGGTCAAAGCGTTGCACGCCGCTGTCACGACCACACAGGAAGGCCGACAGATCACTGGTCAGACGACGCAGGGGAAACAGCAACGCCTGGTGGGATTGCACATCGAAATTCAACTCGATGCGCACATCGAAACGATCCGGCGGCTGATAGAACGCCAAGGCCAGGGGCCGTTGCCCGGTGAGTGTATCCAGGTGCTTGAGCACGTCAGACTCAAAGCGCCGCGCCAGGGTATGTCGAGGCAATGCCAGCACCTGGCCCAGGGTACGCAGGCCCATGCGGGACAAGGCGATGGCGACCTGGGGGTCGAGGCCGGCGCGGTCAATGGGCAGCGGCGCCAAAGCCTGCATCAATGCGTCATCATCCACGGCCAGGCCATCGTGGGTATTCACCAGCGCACGTGCCGCCGCCGGGTTGGGGGCAACAACGATGCGGTGGCGAAAGCCCAGTTCGGCCAGCGCCTTGCGCAAACGGGCTTCGAACACCGGCCACGGCCCGAACAGCCCCAGGCTCGACTCGACCTCGAACAACAGCGCACGTGGGTAATACAGGCTGACCTGAGAACTGAACTGGTAGGCCCAGGCGGCAAGGAATTGCTGGCTGCGCGCGATCTCGGCGGGGTCGTATTCGGCGCGGGCAAAGGACTTGGTCAGGGCGTGGGCCGCCGTCAGGGATTGACCAGGATGCAGGCCCAGGGCACGGGCGGCCGCATTGACCGATTGCAACACGCGTCGTTGCGGTGTGCCGGCCAACAGCACCAACGGCTGATCCGGCTCCGGATGCAAACGCAGCACCGCGTCCAGCGCCAATTGCGGGAAGACGATACACACCCAGCGCATGGCAACCTCAGTGCCCCGCCAAGGCAATGGGCGCCGGATGGGCCAGCCCACCCCGGCACTTGAGCACCCGCACCCGCGCCGGGTTTGCTTCCACGGCCAGGCGCAAGGCGGCGGGCGATGCATTGATCGCCTCGCTCAAGGCACGCCAGGCAAACGCCAGGGTCTGCCCGGTTTCCGCCGCCACCTGCAAACGGCGCAAGGCGCGGTCGTCCGCCTTGCGCGGCCAGCACAGCACCGCGCCGCAACTGCCGGAGCGCAGGCATTGCTCCACGGCCCACAAGGTGTCGCGCTCTTTCGCCTGGACCACTGAGAGCTGACGCAGATCCACCCCGGCGTTCTGCCAGGCATGGGGGTACGGCGTATAGGGCGGCGCCACCAGCACAATGCGTTCACCCGCCTGTGATAAACGCGCCAGAGTCGGCAGCACCAGTTGCAATTCTCCCACCCCCTCCCTGGCCATGAGGATTTCACTCAAGGCCGCCTCCGGCCAACCGCCCGTGGGCAACACGGCGTCCAGTGCCGCCAGCCCGGTGGGGTGCACACTGGCCGGGGGCGTAACGGGGCGGCCTTTCCAGACACGCCCGCCATTGAACAGCGTGTCCAGCGCAACGACGGCGCCCATCAGCCTTGCCTCACCAGGCCGCAGAACACCCCTTCGATGGCCAGGTCCTGGTCCGGCCTGACCACGATGGGTTGATACGCGGGGTTGCGCGGCAGCAGGCGCACGCTGTCACCATTACGCTCGAAACGCTTGATGGTCACTTCGCCATCCAGGCGCGCCACCACAATCTGCCCGTTCACTGCCTCGGCACTGCGACGCACGCCGACCAGGTCGCCATCGAGGATGCCATCTTCGATCATCGAGTCGCCCTGCACCCGCAGCAGGTAGTCCGGGGTTTTCGCAAACGTGGCCGGGTCGAGTTGCAGGCGGTTGTGCACTTCGGCATCGGCACCAATCGGCCGGCCGGCCGCCACTCGGCCAAGCACCGGCACGTCCAGCCATTCGCGGCGCATCGGTTGGTTGAGCAAGCGAATGCCCCGGGCCTGGTTGGGATTGACCTCGATAAACCCGGCTTCAGTCAGCGCCAGAACATGCTTGCGCGCCACGCTGCGCGAGGCAAAACCGAACGCCTCGGCGATCTCGGCGAGGCTGGGGGGCTGACCTTGCTGCGCGATACGGTCGCGGATAAACGTCAGGATGGCGGTACGGCGGGGAGTCAGAGTCATCATGGAGTACATTTGTACTCTTTTCGAGTTTTTCTGACAATAACCGCCAGTCGCCTGCAGAAAAACACCTTGTCGAAACATCCCACGCAACCGCCGGATAAGCTCTACTCCCCTCCTCTGACAACCGCTGCAAAGTCCCTCGCCTGAATACACAGTGCGAGGGATTGCAGATGGATGTTCTTGTTGGAGCTGTTTCGTGAACCCGGCCATTGGCAGGCTGGCCCTGACCCCAATGACGGTGAAGACGGTCGATGTCGAGCGCGTCTTCAGTGACTTTCGCGGTTGCCTGAACACCTTTGATGAGTGGGCGGAACGTTTCTGGAGCTTTTCAGCGCTCGAAGTCGAGCAGGTGTTCAAGGTAGGAAATGAGGTCGCGCTGGTCGCGCCTGCCTCCTCGAAAAAACTCAGTCCTGTCGTCGCCCTGTGCGAGGCCCAAGGCTCCATGACCTTGGTGCACATGTTCGAGAGCACGCAGTTCGTGCCCATCGGCAATACGCCGGTGAGGGTCCAGGCGATTGCAACCGATGGCAGCCCGATGGGCGCACCGACCGATCACATCATCGGCCCAAGCGGCATTCTTGAAATCAAGAACTGTACCCGCGACCAGAAATACCAGATCACTTTTTACCCCAACGTTTCCAGGGATCACGTCAGGGCGTTGTACGCGTCTTATCAGTCAGTGATTGCAGAGCTGGAGGAACGCCTGCGCGAAGCGTGGACCGACATCTTTCAGGATCAATGGAAAACCTACAGCAACGCCGGCCCGCTCGATCAACGCAGGATGCTGGAAACGGCGTTTCTTCGCGGAATGGGTAAGGCGCTTTACAACCTGTGGGACAACGTCACGCAACTCTACGACCTGTTGCTCCACATCCAACCCAACAGCGAAAAACTGCTGCAGTACCTCTCCGAAACCGAGCTTGATGAACTGCTGACTCTAGACCGCGAGTCCATTGCCAAGGGCTTGTTGGTACTCAGTGATGAGCCTTTGTTGTTCATCTATCTGTCGGCGATAGCCAGCTGGATTCGATTGTTGCCGCCGCAGGAAATGAACGAAGTGATGGGAGAAATCACCGGCGAGGTGTTGATCAACTTGCTGTTGATTCGGGCAATCGGGGCTATGGGGGTGACCGTGCGCCTGGGCAAACAGGTGGTCAGTCAAATCAAGTCCGACCGGGCGCGGCAGTTGTTGGAGTTACTGGACCGGCAGCTAGTCGGTCCCGAGCTGCAAACCCACGCCGAGACAGCTAAACCCTTGTTGCTTGGCAGCACTGCAACACCGATCAAGGTGATTCCGGATGTCCCGCTGAAAGCCGGGGACGAGCT
>NZ_JBSVVZ010000113.1:0-11261 GCF_054071875.1 Pseudomonas sp. SDO524_S393
GACCCACCGCTTTCGCAGCCTCGCCGGGGCTCGACAGCTCCCACAGGGGACTTGCGTGGCTAGAAAAACTCTGTCAGCAGGGCCATCGCGCCGGGCACTGTCTTGCCAGCGATAGAGATCCAATGTGGGAGCGGGCTTGCTCGCGAAGACTACGGCACAGCCGACACAGATGCTGCCTGACCCACCGCCTTCGCAGCCTCGCCGGGGCTCGACAGCTCCCACAGGGGGCTTGCAGTGGTTGGAAAAACGCTGTCAGCAGGGCCATCGCGCGGGGCGCTGTCTCGCCAGCAATAGAGATCCAAGGTGGGAGCTGGCTTGCCTGCGATAGCGATCTGTCTGCGCCAAATAAATTGGCTGACTCACCGCTATCGCAGGCAAGCCAGCCCCACAGTTTTGATCAATGTCGTGTCAGGTCGATCTGCGCCTTGGCCTGCTTCACCACATTCTCCACGGTAAACCCGAACTGCTCCTGCAGTTTGGCCAGCGGTGCCGACGCGCCGAAGCTGTTCATCACCACCTTGGCCCCGGTCTGACCCACATAGCGGTCCCAACCCAATGGCCCTGCTTGCTCCACCACCACCCGCGCTTTCACGGAGGGTGGCAATACGCTGTCGCGGTAGGCAGGGTCCTGGTCTTCAAATAATTCCCAACTGGGCATGGAGACCACTTGCGCGGCAATCCCTTCGCTTTTCAACTGCTCATACGCCGCCACGGCCAGGCTGACTTCACTGCCGGTGGCCAGCAGAAGCACTTTGGGTTTGTCCGCACCCGCCAACACATAAGCGCCTTTGGCCGCACCGGAGGCGGGCGCGTACTGCGTGCGGTCCAGGGTCGGCAACGGTTGACGCGACAACACCACGCAACTGGGGCGGTGGGTTTGCGCCAGGGCGACTTTCCACAGTTCCAGGGTTTCATTGGCGTCACCGGGGCGCAGGGTCAACAGCCCCGGTGTCGAGCGTAGCTGGGTCAAGTGTTCGATCGGCTGGTGGGTCGGGCCGTCCTCGCCTACGCCAATCGAGTCATGGGTGAAAACGAATACCACCGGCAACTCCATGATCGCCGCCAGTCGGATCGGCGGTTTCATATAGTCGCTGAACACCAGGAAGGTCGAGGTGTAGGGCCGCAGGTAGGACAACGCCATGCCATTGGCAATCGCGCCCATGGCGTGTTCACGGATGCCGAAGTGCAGGTTGCGTCCACTGTAGTCGCTGGCGCTGAAACGCCCGGCACCGTCGAAGGTGAGATTGGTTTTGGTCGACGGCGACAAATCCGCCGAGCCGCCCAGCAGCCACGGAATCTGTTGGGCGAAGGCGTTGAGGACTTCGCCGCCCGAGGCGCGGCTGGCGATGCCTTTGGTGTCAGCGGTAAAGTCGGGCAGTTTGGCCTGCCACTGCGGTGGCATTTCCCCGGCGCGCATGCGTTGCAGTTCATCGGCCCGTGCCGGATCGAGGCGGGCGAGTGTCTGATTCCACTGCTGGTACAGCGGCTCGGCCCGTCCCAGCAATGCGTCGCGCAGTACCGTGCGGGCTTCATCGGGCACCCGGAAGTGGGCGTCCTGCGGCCAGCCATAGGCGGCCTTGGTCAGGCGGATTTCCTCATCGCCCAACGGTTCGCCATGGGCGGCTGCAGTGTTGTGTTTGTGGGGCGAGCCGTAGCCGATCACGCTGTCGACCACAATCAGCGTCGGCGCACCACTATGGTTTTTGAAGGTTTCCAGCGCTGTGCTCAGCGCTTGCAAGTCATTGGCGTCGGTCACGTGCAGGGTGTGCCAGCCATAGGCTTCGAAGCGCTGGATCACGTTTTCGCTGAAAGCCAGTTCGGTATGGCCCTCGATGCTGATGGTGTTGTTGTCGTAGATCCAGCACAGGTTATCCAACTTCAAGTGTCCGGCCAGGGAAGCCGCTTCGCCGCTGATGCCCTCCATCATGTCGCCGTCACCGCACAGGGTGTAGACGTCGTAGTCGAACAGCACCTGGCCGTCGCGATTGAAGCGCTCGCCCAGCCAGCGCCCGGCCATCGCCATGCCGACGCTGTTGGCACAGCCTTGGCCGAGCGGGCCGGTGGTGGTCTCGACGCCGGTGGTCATGCGGTATTCCGGATGACCGGGGGTTTTTGAGCCCATTTGCCGGAACTGCCGGATATCGTCGAGGCTGACAGCCGGTTGGCCCGAGCGCTTGCCGTGGGCGTCGATCTCGACCACCCCAGCCAGGTGCAGCAGCGAATACAACAGCATCGACGCATGCCCCACCGACAACACAAAACGGTCACGGTTGGGCCAGTCGGGATGTTCGGGATGGTAGCGCAGGAAGCGACTCCACAGCGCATAGCCCACCGGTGCCAGGCCCATGGGCGTGCCCGGGTGACCGGAATTGGCCTTCTGCACGGCGTCCATCGCCAGGGTGCGAAGGGTGTTGATGCATTGGGTGTCGACAGCGGTGGCAGCCTGCGTCATGAAATCGGTCTCCCTCGGGTGGCTATCTAGAGTGGAGGGCGGGGGATGACAAAGGTTTGATTCGTGTGCCAGTGCCACGACGAACGGGGTGTATCGAGCCTAAACATGACAAGACCCCCGGGAATGGGCTAGCTTCAAAGGCGTAAACCATTGATCAACACGCGGAGGTACGCCATGCCAGTGAAACACGACCTGTATCAGGACTTGGGGATCAGCAAGGAAGTCGTTCACGAACGCAGGGCGAGTGATGCACACCTGGACTCGCTGCTCAATAAATACGATGACGCTGACAAGGAAGTGCTCAAAGCAGAGGCGGCCAGTGCCAGTGATGACATCGTGGAAAAATTGAAGAAGGAGCGGCTGTTGATCAAGGACAAGATCGTGGGGCAGTTGGGCTAAGCCTATGTCCGCATTCCTACAGGGTGCGGACATATTTGTTCAGAATTGTCTGAAGGACAGTATTCAAGTCACTGCTTATGATGCCCACCGCCCACCCGGCTCTGGGGACTGTAGCGGCGCAAGGAATGCGCCGGTGAGCCGGGTGGGCACCTCATTTCATGTCAGCAGCGCCTGGGTGCACTCATCCACGGAGCGCTGCTGCGTCTCGGCATACAGGTGCAGCTCGTCGATTGTGCGACGCCCCAGGGCTTTTTCGAATTCAGCCTGATTGGAATTGGCCGCGTAGTGGCTCTGCGCGGCATCGCCCAGGTTCGATTGAAAGATCCCCGCCGCACTGACGGGCAGAAAATCCTCATACACCAACGGCTCCACATCGATGTGGCCGGCGGCGATCAATGCATCCAGTGTGCGCGGCTGATCGGCATGGCCGCGTGCCGCCAGGCCGGTTTCGGTCGCGAAATAGCGGAAATACGCCAGGCCCTGTTCACGCATCTGTGCGTGATCATCCGGGAAGGCCTGGAAGTGATGTTCCATCAATTGCATATAACGCGCGGCGTTGCCCTCATTGGGGAAGGCGCCCAATTCGTCGCGCGCGGCATTCAGCAATTGGTCGTACAGTGCGCGACCTTTGGGAGTGAGCGCCACGCCGCGTTGTTCGATTTCGCCGAAGCGCGCGCTGTGGCTACCTTGTGCGTCGCTGAAGGCGATGGGTTCGTCGAGCGCCTTGAAGCTGGTCTGGCGCAGCAGGATCGGGCACCGGCGACGCGGCGGCCCCTCGATCACAGCCTTGGGGGTGATGCCTTTGCCGGGCATGGCGGTCTGCACCTGGTCGATGTCCAGCGTGCGCGGCGTGAGGTGGTTGATGTGCGGGCCCTTGAAGGCCACCACGTCCGCGATCAATCGATGCTGGTCGCTGAGCTGCTGGTACTGTGCGCCGGTGACGGTGGCGGTGTGGTGCCAGCGAAAGGTTTCCAGGGCCTGGCGGATGAATGCTTCGGCATCGCTGGCGTTGAGGCCACCGTCCTTTTCCGACTGCTCGATCAGGGCCAGGGCGCCGGTTGTGAAGATCGAGCGTTTGGCCAGGGCGCTTTCGGCGAAAGCACGCAGTTCAAGGTTCTCGATCAGCTCCAGGCGCAGCAGCGAGGTGAATACGCGGAATGGGCTGGTTTGCAGCGCCTGTTCATGCACCGCGCGAAATGCGGTGGAATGCACCGGTACACCGGCCGGTGTCAGGTCGTAGTAGCCCACGGGTTGCATGCCCATTACCGCAAACAACCGGCTGATGGTCGCCAGTTCCTGGGCCGTGCCCAGACGGATGGCGCCGTGGCGTTCCATGTCGAGGCGCTGGATTTCCCCGGTGCGTTGCAGCTGTTGCGCCAGGCCCGGTTCGGCGTCGAGCACGCGGGTATTGGTCTCGGCCACCAGGTCCATCAAGGCGCCATACAGGGGAACTTCATCTCGGTACATATCCGACATGGCCCTGGAGAAGCCTTGGCGGATGACGTCTGGGCTGACATGGGCGGCAGTGGGCATAGAAAAATTCCTGAACACGGTGGAGAGAGGTGTGGCCGTTGCCTGAATTCTGTTGGCCTCGGGGGGACGGTGCAAACGAAGAATCCTCAGGACTTCATTCTTGAAATGAATGGCATGACACGAATATGACAAAAAACACCGGTCTGGAAATTTCATTTTCAGGCGGTTTTCCTAACAAATTCTTCACGAGGTGCGCCCCGGTCCTCATGAAACAATCGTCACGTTTGTAGGGATGAAAACGCCGATTTGCACACCACACACACATAAAAAAATGTTTAGGGGCCGTCGTTAATGAAGATATCTACACTGGCGTTGTCCATCGCCGCTACCGTGCTTGCACCGCAGGTTTTCGCCGATGATTTCGGACTCGGCTCTCTGGGCACGGGCAACGGTCACAGCGGTTTCCTGGAGGACAGCCACGCGTCCGTCAGTTCGCGGACCATGTACTACAGCGCGGATAACCGCTCGGGGACCAACAACGACCTGCGCGAAGCCGCGACCTTGCTGCGCTTCGACTACAAATCCGGCTACACCCAAGGCACCCTTGGTGTCGGCTTCGACGTCATGGCGTTCGGCGCCCTGCGTCTGGACGGCGGCGATGGCCACACCGCAGGCCCGGGCCTGGCGGGTAACGGCAACAGCTTCTTCCCGACCAAGAACAACGGCACCGAGCCGGCCGACTCCTTCGGGCGTGCCGCCGGTAACGTGAAATTCCGTATCTCCCAGACCGAATTGCACGTAGGTGGTGGCCTGGCGCCGGTGTTGCCGATCCTGGTGTCCAACGACAGCCGTGTAGCGCCGCAGACCTTTGATGGCGGCATCCTGACGTCCAACGACATTCCCAACGTGACCTTCACCGGCGGTGAGTTGAACCGCGCCGAGGGCCGTGCGTCCAGCAACTCCACCGGCCTGAGTGTGGCTGGCGGTACCCGCGACAGCGACAGCTTCAAGTTCGGCGGTCTGGACTACAAGCCGTTCGGTTCTTCCGACAACGCCATCGCGAAAAACCTGACGTTGCAGTACTACTACGCCCAACTGCAAGACTTCTACAAACAGAACTACTTCGGCCTGGTCCACGTACTGCCGCTGGGCAACGACCAGTCGTTCAAGACTGACCTGCGCTACTTCGACAGCACCAGCGACGGCAAGAACGGCGAGAGCGGCTACCAGTTCAACAACAACGGTGGCTTCGCCAAGCACGCCAACGAAGTGGACAACAAAACCTACAGCGCTGCATTTACCTATCAACTGGGCGGCAGCAGCCTGATGCTCGGCCACATCGGTGTAGGTGACGACGGTGGTTTCGTCTGGGTCAACCAGGGCAGTATCGCCGACCCGCACGCCCAGGGTGCAGGCGGCAGCGACTTCTACCTGTTCACCGACGCAGTGGTCGGCCAGTTCTCCCGCGCGGGCGAGCAGGTCAACTTCGGTCAGTACTCGTATGACTTCAAGGCGTTCGTGCCGGGCCTGAAGGCGTCCGTGGCTTACCTGGACGGCAAGGACATCAAGTCGAAGGTCGCCGGTGGTCCTGACCAGAAAGAAAACGAAACCGACTTCCGTCTGGACTACGTTGTACAGGCAGGTCCTCTGAAAGGCTTCGGTACCACGTTCCGTACCGGTACCTACCACGGCAAAAACACCGGCACCGCCGACCAGGATCAAACCCGCCTGATCTTCAACTACACCTACGCCATCTTCTAAGTCTTCATGCAACGGCGCGTCATTGGGTTCTACACTGCTGGCTCACCGAGCAGGCGATGGAGGCCCCAATGGCGCAACTACGTGAAACAATCGAAGGCCAACGCCTGGCGATGCAAGATGCCGAGCGTTGGCGCGAGTGGGGCCCCTACCTGAGTGAACGCCAATGGGGCACGGTGCGCGAAGACTACAGCGCCGACGGCGACGCCTGGGCCTACTTTCCCCATGAACACGCCCGCAGCCGCGCCTATCGATGGGGCGAGGATGGCCTGGCGGGTTTCAGTGACAAGGCGCAACGCTGGTGCCTGGGCCTGGCTCTGTGGAACGAGCGTGACGCGATCATCAAAGAGCGCTTGTTCGGCCTCAACAACGCCGAAGGCAATCACGGCGAAGACGTCAAGGAACTGTACTTTTTCGTCGACGGCGTACCGAGCCATGCCTACATGCGCATGCTCTACAAATACCCCCACGCGGCTTTTCCCTACGCCGACCTGATCACCGAGAACGCCCGGCGCGGTCTGGGTGATGCCGAGTACGAGATCCTCGACACCGGTGTGTTCGAAGACAACCACTATTGCGACGTCAGCGTCGAGTACGCCAAGCATCTGCCTGACGATGTGTTCATGCGTGTCACCGTGCACAACCGTTCGCAGCAGCCGACGCGCTTGCAGGTATTGCCGCAGCTTTGGGCGCGTAATGACTGGAGCTGGACCGCTGGCGCGCCGAAGCCGCAATTGGTACGGGATGGCGAACGTGTGCTGGCGCGCCATCATGAGCTGGGCGATCGCGACCTCAGCGCCTGGGGTCCGGGCGGCATCGAATGGCTGTTCTGTGAAAACGAAACCAACTTCCCCCGGCTCGACGGCCAACCGGCACCGGGGCCGTTCAAGGATGGCATCAACGATTACGTGGTGGGTGGCGTGCAAACCGCGGTACGCCACGACGTCGGTACCAAGGTCGCGGCGCGCTTCATCCTCGACCTGGCGGGCTTGGAGAGTCAGGTGCTGTATCTGCGTTTCGCGCCGGTGGACGCCCCCGAGGTCAATGCGCGCAAGCTGTTCGAACAGCGCCGTCAGGAGGCGGATGACTTCTACGCGGCGCTGCAACAGGGCATCGCCGATGAGGATGCGCGCAATGTGCAGCGCCAGGCGCTGGCCGGCCTGCTGTGGTCCAAGCAGTTGTATTACTTTGATGTGAACCAGTGGCTCGACGGCGACCCGGCCCAGCCCGCACCGCCGCCCGAACGCCTGCATATCCGCAATACCCATTGGCGGCATTTGTCCAACTTCGACATCCTCTCCATGCCCGACACCTGGGAGTACCCGTGGTACGCCTCGTGGGACCAGGGTTTCCAGGCGGTAGCGATGGCGCTGATCGACCCGGGCTACGCCAAGCAACAACTGCTGTTGCTGGTCAAGGACCGTTTCATGCACCCCAACGGGCAGTTGCCGGCGTACGAATGGCGCTTCGACGATGCCAACCCACCGGTCCACGCCTGGGCCAGTTGGCGGGTGTACCAGCAGGACAAGGCGCTGACCGGCGTAGGCGACATGGATTTTCTTGAGCGGATCTTCCACAAGTTGCTGTTGAATTTTTCCTGGTGGGTCAACCGCAAGGATGCCGAAGGTCGCAACCTGTTTCAGGGGGGCTTTCTGGGGTTGGACAATATCGCGTTGTTCGATCGTTCGGCGCCTTTGCCGTCGGGTTATCAGCTTGACCAGGCTGACGGCACCGCCTGGGTCGCCGCTTATGCGCTGGATCTGATGCGCATCGCTCTGGAGCTGGCTCGGCGCAACACGGTGTATGTGGATATCGCGGTGAAGTTTTTCGAGCACTTCCTGTACATCGCGGGGGCAATCAACCGCGTCGACGACAGTGCCGAAGGTCTGTGGGACGAGCAGGA
Organism: Pseudomonas sp. SDO524_S393; assembly: GCF_054071875.1. NCBI lineage: Bacteria > Pseudomonadati > Pseudomonadota > Gammaproteobacteria > Pseudomonadales > Pseudomonadaceae > Pseudomonas > Pseudomonas sp. SDO524_S393. Next base: position 7,986 of record NZ_JBSVVZ010000113.1, read on the forward strand.
CCACTTCTTCTATGACGTGCTGCACCGGCCCGACGGACAGAACGAACCGGTGCGTCTGCGCTCGATTGTCGGGCTGATGCCGCTGTTTGCGGTGCTGGTGCTGGAGCAGCGTGAGCATGAAGGGCTGGAGGGTTTGCGCGAACGCTTGCTGGGTTTCATGAAGCACCGGCCGGACCTGGCCCGTCTGGTCTCGCGCTGGAACGAGCCGGGGCAGGGGAACCGCCTGTTGCTGGCGTTGCTGCGGGGCGAGCGCACTAAGGATCTGCTGCGGCGCATGCTCGATGATCAGGAGTTTCTGTCGGTCTTCGGCGTGCGCTCACTGTCCAGGGCGTTCGCCGAACAGCCCCTGGCGCTGAAAATGAACGGCAACACCCTGTGCGCCAGCTATCAGCCGGGAGAGTCGGATTCACGCTTGTACGGTGGCAACTCGAATTGGCGCGGGCCGTTGTGGATGCCGGTGAACTACATGCTGATCGAATCGCTGCGCGAGTTTCATCGCTATTATGCGGAGCATTTTTCGGTGGAGTACCCCACTGGCAGCGGTTATCTGGCATCCCTGGAGGAAGTGGCCGACAGCCTGAGCCTGCGCCTGACCCGATTGTTCCGGCGGGATGAAAATGGACGGCGGCCATCGATGGCCGGCTATGCGCAGCTGGAGGCGGACCCGGCCAGTCGCGACCTGGTGTTGTTCCATGAATATTTTCATGGGGAGACCGGGCGTGGGCTGGGGGCGTCCCATCAGACGGGGTGGAGCGCGTTGGTGGCGTTGCTGTTGCAACCCAGGATCTAGGGGCCCTGCAAAATAAAATGTGGGAGCGGGCTTGCTCCCACAGGGATTCAGGGTTGCCCGTGAATCAGGCCGGGAACAGCTCGCTCAGCTTCATGGCCAACATCATGTCGCCTTCAGTGCGCAGTTTGCCGCTCATGAACGCTTGCATGCCGTCGGTGTCGCCACTGACGATGCCTTCCATGGTTTCGCCGTCGGTCACCAGGGTGACTTGTGCGTCAGGGTTTTCGCCTTCCAGCAACTCGCAGGTGTTGTTTTTAACCACCAGGGAAAAGTTCTGGGTTTCGTCGATGCGGAAGCCGAACACCAGGTCCAGGCCGTCGGCGGCGGCTGGGTTGAATTTGGCTTTCATTGCTTCTACAGCTTTGGCTACGTCAGTCATGGTTTCGATCCTTTAGGGTAGAGTCCAGTGACCTTGGGGTCACGGTTGGCCGCGGTTCATCGGTACGTGATGAGCTGCGGCGCCTTCAACAGTTGCAAGTGGGTGTGACTGTTGAAGGAAGCCAGTGCCACTTCGCGACCGCGGAATTTCAGCTGGTTGAGCGAAGTGTTAACAATTTGCCAGTTCAGCTCGAAAGCCTGGGCGGCAGGCATTCGGGTAATCAGGTGGAGCAGGGCGGTGATGGTGCCGCCGGAAGTGAACACGGCGATCTTGTGCGAGTCTTGCGCGGCATCGAGGACGCGCTGCAAGCCGCCCTGCACGCGCTCGATAAAGCCCAACCAGCTTTCCAGGCCCGGCGGGTCATAGGTGCCGGCCAGCCAGCGCTCGATGATCAGGGCGAAGATGCGCTGGAATTCGCTGCGGTTCTGCGCGGCATTGCGCAGGATGTCCAGGGCTTCGGGTTCGGTGGTGAGCAGGTCGGGGAGCAGTGCGCGAATGATCGCTTCGGCGTCGAATTCGTTGAACGCGCTGTCGACTTCCAGGGCCGGCACCGGCAGGCCGAGGGCGCTGTACTGTTCGAAGGCGGCGGTGGCGGTGTGCTGCTGTCGGCGCAAGTCGCCGGCGACGCAGCGGTCGAACACCAGGCCCATGTCGGCCAGATGGCGACCGAGCACTTGCGCCTGTTGCACGCCAACGGGCGAGAGGACGTCATAGTCGTCTGCACCGAAGGAGGCCTGGCCATGTCGAATCAGATAGATGCTGCCCACGTCCGTTTTCCCGGTACGTTGAAAGTCTGGCGAGGTTATGAGGATGCTTTCGAGCTGTCAATGAAAAAACATACGCTTGTTTTAAAAGGCCGTTGGAGGGCCTGGTTGCTGGCGGTTTGATCACTGGCTCGAACGCGGTGCCGCCGGTATGCTTGGGCAATCCGCGCCTGGCGCACAGCACTTTTAAGGAGAAACATGGATTTTCTTGCCGAATACGCGAGCTTTCTGGCGAAGACCGTCACCCTGGTGGTCGCTATTCTGGTGGTACTGATCAGTTTCGCCGCACTGCGCAGCAAGGGGCGCCGCAAGTCCGCCGGGCAGTTGCAGGTCGACAAGCTCAATGATTTCTACAAGGGCCTGCGTGAGCGGCTGGAGTCGACGCTGCTCGACAAGGACCAGCTCAAGGCGCTGCGCAAGGCCGAAAGCAAGACCGAAAAGAAAAAGGACAAGAAAAAGCCCGAGGCCAAGCCACGGGTGTTCGTGCTGGATTTCGATGGCGATATCAAGGCCTCCGCCACCGAGAGCTTGCGCCATGAAATCACCGCGCTGTTGAGCCTGGCCACGCCGAAAGATGAGGTGGTTCTGCGCCTGGAAAGCGGCGGCGGCATGGTGCACAGCTACGGCCTGGCATCTTCGCAACTGGCGCGTATCCGCCAGGCGGGCGTGCCGCTGACCGTGTGCATCGACAAGGTCGCGGCCAGTGGCGGCTACATGATGGCGTGCATCGGCGAGAAGATCATCAGCGCACCTTTCGCCATCCTCGGCTCCATCGGCGTGGTGGCGCAGTTGCCCAACGTCAACCGCTTGCTGAAGAAACACGATATCGACTTCGAAGTACTCACCGCCGGCGAATACAAGCGTACCCTCACGGTGTTTGGTGAAAACACCGAGAAGGGCCGGGAAAAGTTCCAGGAGGACCTGGACATCACCCATCAACTGTTCAAGAACTTCGTCTCGCGCTACCGCCCGCAGCTGGCGATTGATGAGGTCGCGACCGGAGAAGTGTGGCTGGGTGTTGCAGCTCTCGACAAGCAACTGGTCGACGAACTGCAAACCAGCGACGAATACCTCGCGACCAAGGCCAAGACCGCCGAAGTGTTCCACCTGCACTATGCCGAGCGCAAAAGCCTGCAGGAGCGCGTCGGGCTTGCGGCCAGCGGCTCGGTGGACCGTGTGCTGCTGACCTGGTGGAACCGCCTGACCCAGCAGCGCTTCTGGTAGCCCGCCCCTGTGGGCACAATCAATGTGGGAGCGGGCTTGCCCGCGATTGCGGTTGATCCCCCTCCAGGTGTGTTGTTTGGGCACCCCATTCTCCGGCCAACCCACCCCCCCCACAACCC
>NZ_JBSVVZ010000114.1:0-10300 GCF_054071875.1 Pseudomonas sp. SDO524_S393
ATGCCACCTGACCCACCGCTTTCGCAGCCTCGCCGTGGCTCGACAGCTCCCACAGGGGGCTTGCAGTGGTTGGAAAAAACACTGTCAGCAGGGCCATCGCGCCGGGCGCTTTCTCACCAACAATAGAAATCCAATGTGGGAGCGGGCTTGCCCGCGAAGGCGGCGGCACTGCCGACACAGACGCCACCTGACCCACCGCTTTCGCAGCCTCGCCGTGGCTCGACAGCTCCCACAGAGGACTTGCAGTGTCTGGAAAAACGGCCAGCAGGGCCCCACATCTTGACCGCGTGCTATGCGCCGCGCCGCCATTCATCCGGGGACACTCCCAGCACCCGGCGAAACACATGGGCCAGGTGCGAGGGCGATTCATAACCGACGTTGTTGGCAATCTCCAGCACCGACATGCGCGTATGCCGCAACAGGGTTTGCGCGCGTTCCAGGCGCAAACGCTGGACATAGGCCAACACCGTTTCGCCGGTGTGCAGTGCAAACAACCGGGTCAGGTGCCGACGCGACATGTGGAACACCGCGGCAATCTCATCCAGCCCCGGTGCGTGCTCAAGGTTGCCTTCCACATAGGCTTTCACATCGCGCACCAGCATGGCGCCGTGGCGTTCGGTGGAGGACCGCTGCAGGCTGGGTTGGCTGAGGGAAATCGCCAGGCATTCGAGCAACAGCAGGTGATCGGCCTGGGCCAGTTGACGGCGGCGGTCGACATAGGGGTCGGGTTGACTGAAGGCTTTTTTCGCCAGCAGTAAATGATGCAGCGGCGCCGAGGTTTGCCAGATGCCCAGGGTCGGCACGCGCAGCAGGCGGTTGGCATCCCCGGACAGGTCACGCAGCGCGAAGCGCATGTAATCGGGGTCGACGTAGAACGCCAGGTGGCCCTGGCTGGCGGTGAGCGATGACGAGGAATGACTGCACTGCGGCGGCACCAGCACGAACTGACGATCAATCACCGAGGTGGTGCGCCCGCTCTCTTCGTCCTTGAACCGCAGCAGGCCGTGCTCGGGCACCATCAGCATGAACTCGTCATGGGCATGGGCCCCGGTTTCGTAGGCACCATTGGAGTTGAAGACGCTGTAGATATCACGCATCGCCAGGCACTGCCGCAGGAAGGTAGAGGTGCTGACACTAGCACGTTTGGTGCCAGTACCACCGTAGTGCATCTGCACTATTCTGAGCCCCAGGTGTCGTACTTCACATGCGCCCCCCCCCGGAGACCTTATGAGCCAGGACGTTCTTGCCAAAGAAACCAACCGTCGCCAACTGCAGCAGATCATCTCCGGGATGTCCGACGGCATCATTCTCGCCGAAGTCGACCAGACCATCCTCTGGGCCAATGAGGCCGCGTTGCACATGCACGGTGTCGAAGCGGTCATGGCCCTGGGCAGCAACACCTCGGAATACGCCGAACGTTTTGCCCTGCGCTATCGCAACAACCACCCGGTGCTGCCGGAGAACTATCCCCTGGCACGCGTGGCAGCGGGTGATGAATTCAGCGATGTGGTGGTGGAAGTCACCCCTGCGTCAGACCCGGACAGGACTTGGGTGCATCGCCTGCGCAGCCTGGTCATCACCGACTCGCGCGGCGAGCCGGAGCTGTTGGTGGTGATCCTCAGCGACGCCACCGAATGGGCCAGTGCCGAGCAGCGCTTTGAGAAAACCTTCAACGCCAACCCGGCGCCAGCCGTGATCTGCCGCCTGAGCGACCTGCGCTATATCAAGGTCAACCAGGGCTTCCTGGAAATGACGGGCTACAACCGCGACCAGGTCATCGGAAAATCGGTCTATGAACTGGACGTACTCGAACACGCCGAACGCAAGGACCTGGCGATCCAGCGCCTGGGCGAAGGTGCGACGATTCCGCAGATGCAAGCCGAACTGCGCCTGCCCGAGGGCGGCAGCAAGCTGGTGATCGTCGCGGGCCAGCCGTTGGACATGAACGAAGAAGACTGCATGTTGTTTTCGTTCATGGACCTGGAGCCACGGCGCAAAGCGGAAATCGCCCTGCGCCAGAGCGAGGAGCGTTTCGCCAAGTCTTTCCGCCTGACGCCGGTGCCGACCCTGGTGTGCAACGCCGCCAACCGCCAAGTGGTGGACGTCAACGACGCGTTCATGAGCATCACCGGCTATATCAGCGAAGAGCTCATCGGCAAATCCATCGAAGACATCGACTTTATCGACAGCTCACCAGCCTGCGCGCAGTTATTCGCCACCCTGGAAAAAGCCGGCGCCCTCGACGGCCAGGACCTCAAGATACGCAAGAAGGGTAACGAGGTGATCGACTGCGTGGTGTCCGCCGACACCGTGACCATCCAGGACATGCCGTGCTACCTGCTGGTGATGATGAACATCACCGAACGCAAGCGCTCGGAGCTGGAACTGGTGGCGGCCATCGAAGAAGTCATGCAGGACGCGTCCTGGTTCAGCCAGACCCTGATCGAAAAACTGGCCAACGCCAAGAGCGTCAACAGCGCCAATGCGCCGACCGTGGCCTTTACCGACCTGACGGCCCGGGAACGCGATGTACTGGGCCTGATCTGCGAGGGTTTGGCCGATAAAGAAATCGCCTCGCGCCTGAAACTGGCGCCCAATACCGTGCGCAACCACGTGGCCACGGTGTACTCCAAGCTGGGGGTGCACAGTCGCAGCGCGGCAATCGTCTGGGCCCGTGAACGCGGGTTGTTTGCCAGTGAGCTGCGCCTGAAAAAATAGCCTGCGAGAGTGCAAATGCACTAGCCCGGCTAGTGCGAATTCGCCTTATGGCGCAGGGGCCCGATGCATAACCTTCAAGGCATCCCAACCGTGCCATGAAGGAACCTGCATGTTTACCCTCGCCCAACTGCGAAATTGCATCGAAGAAGGCCTGTCGCCCCTGACGTGTGAATTCACCCTGTGCCGGGACGCGTCCCTGACCCTCAAGGTCTACGACGCTGAGTCCGGCCGGGTCGATCTGGTGGTCACCGGGATCAGCACCAACCGGCTGCAGACCCCGCAGGAAGTGGAAAAGATGGTGGAAGAGCTGCGCTACGAACTGCAAAGCAACAACGTGGGCAAGCTCACACTGGATGATTTGCCTTCAACGACGCCCCAATGAAGTAAAACACCCCACCCCCGACGATGAACGCCCCCAGCATGTAAAACATGGTGTGGGGCGGCAGACTGGCCAACACCAGCCCGCACAACACCGGCCCCAGGGCCGCGCCCAGGTTGGACAGGTTCTGCGCCCCGTAATACATGCCCCGCAAGTGGTCCGGGGCAATCCGGTCGATAAACATGTACTCGGCCGGGAACACCACAATTTCACCCACGGTGAAGACCGCCATCGCCAGCACCCACCACAGCACGCTGGTGGACAGCGCAAACCCGACCAGCCCCAGCATGAACATGCCCAGGCCGAAGATCAGCCACTGGCCCAGGTAACGGTGGGAGATGCGCCGCCCGATCACGTATTGCAGAGCAATCACCATCACCGCGTTGGTGGTGAGCACCGCGTTGACCACGGTGTAGGTGTAGTCGTTGGACGTGGTGGTCACCAGGTACTGCGACAACCAGGCCGTGAACTGGCCGAACACCACCGCACTGAGCAGGCCGCCGAGGGTGAAGCACACCAGACGCCGGTCCCGCAGCAACACACCGCCCACCGCCAGGAACGACACCGGCTTCTGCGTAGCGTCGACGTGGGTCAGCGTGCGATCGCCCCAGCGTCCGTACAGCAGCAGAAACCCCAACCCCAGCAGCGCCGACAGCACGAACGGCAAGCTCATATCCAGCCGAGCGATCATCGCGCCGAAAAACGGCCCGACCGCATAGCCGATATTGGTCAGGGTGTACTTGATGGAAAACACTTCGCTGCGTGCCTCTTCCGGCAGCAGGCTGGCAAAACCGGCCTTGGCCGCGATATCGATCACCGCATAAGCCAGGTTGATCAGGATCAGGCAGCTGTAGAACAACCAGATGCCCCGGGCCAGCAGCATGCCGAAGAACCCCAGCGCAAACAGCGCGGTCAGGCCGAGCAGCAGCCGGTAGCTGTTGATGCGGTCAACCAGAAACCCGCCGTACACGCTGAGCAGCGAGCCGACGATCAGCGAACTGCCGATCACCAGGCCGACCTCGCTGACCGTCAGGGCGAACTGGCTGGTGAGGTAGATCACCAGGTACGGAAAGGTTATTGCCTTGGCCAGCGTCAGCAGCAACGTAGCGCACAGCAACAGATTTACGGTGCGGGGGTAATGTCTGAGGGTCGCAAGCATCCTGCTCTCATTCCTGGAAGGTAACGCGGTATTCGTGGCCGGTTACCTTAACGCAGGAACGAGCAAAAACGCAGGTCATTTCTTGGCGGGCGTGATCTCGAGAATGGTGCCATTCGTGGTTTTGAGCAGCACGAACTTATCGCCTGCGCGCGCCCACTGACTGTCGGCTTCGGGCTGTTCGAGACCGCGTTGTTTCCAGTCGGTGACCGCCGACTCCTTGCGCATCAGCATGTCCGGCGCACGATCACCTTCCTTCAGCTCATGGGCATTGATGTTGGAGGGTTGCACGGTTTCCTGTGGGGTATCACCGGCCTGCGCGACAAAGCTGGCGGTGGACAGGTTGGCGGCAATCAACAGGCTGGCAGCGAGAGATCCGGACTTCATGGGCACTCCTTCGATTAATGACGCGTACCCAGCTTCCGACCACAGGCGCGCGGAATCATTCAGCCTGCTAACCTTGCGCCAGCCCATTCTCGAGTCCGATAACAATGAAAACACCCCTGACCCGAATCAAGCTCGTTGCCAGCGCGCTGGTGGTGGTCGCCGTGATCGGCGGCGCAACCTATTACCTGATCGACCGCAATGGGATCACGGGCCTGGTGACCGGCACCGAATACACTGACGACCAGTTGAACGAAGGCGATGTGGGCGACTTGCACACGCTCTCCCTGCCGGAAGCGAAAAAACGCCTGAATTACCTGGTGCTCGACGTGCGCGACAGCATCAACCAGATCGCGATGATCGAAAGCCTGCGCCTGGAAATCTCCCCGGCGACGAAAACCGCCAAGACGCCCGCCGAAAAGAAAGAACTGCGTTATGACGAACCTTTCGTGCCCATGCCCGCCGCCGAGCTGAAAACCGCTCTCGAAGCCCTCAAGCAGCAGAAACCACAGTTCCAGCAGATGTTCTTCGACAACCAGTCAGGGCTCATGCTCGACGTGGAACCGATTCGCGAAGTGCTCAAGCGCGGTGCCCTGCCCAGCCCGCGCGAGGCAGAACGTTACGCGGTACAGACCGTTTACCTGCGCGATGGAACACAACAGCCTTTCACAGAGATAGGCGTGAGCAACGCCGAAGATGACGACAGCACGCGCGCCGAGCTCAAGGTCAACAAGCCGGTGGAGCGCGTCAGCGTCACCCTCACCTACCCGGCCTATCCAGGCTTCAAGAAAGTCGTGCTGGACCCGTCCCATCCGAAAGTCACCGCCGGCGGCGGCGAGGTCTATCAACTGACCGCCCTGGCCGACGACCGTGCCTCGCTGCTGCTGGCCACGCCGAAAGACAGCACCTACGTGATCCAGGGCCTGACGGCCGAGGGCAAGCCCCTGTACAGCGGCGGCAACAGTTCCAATTCGTCGCCCACCGCCGAGCAGAAGGCCAACCTGCGCAAGTACTACGACGAACTGCTGCGTATGCAGAGCAGTTTCTCCCGCTATAAAACCAGTGCCGCGGTACAGGATCACCTGGAGCAGTTCGTCAAAGACCTGCCGGAGACGGCCAGCGCGTTGACCAATGTGCACGCCACCTACCACTTCGAAGACACCCCGGCGAGTGTGGTGATCTACGTGCTGGACCCGACACGGCCAGACACCCTCGAACTGGACATGCACAACGCGGTCCCCCCCCAGAGCCGCTACATCGCCTACGACAACGCCACGCAAAAAAGCGGGTTCATCGACGACAAGGGCCAGTGGGTGGTCAAGCCGCGCTTCAAGCGCATCGAGTACACCGAAATGCCCGGCGTGTACAACATGCAGGTCGGCAGCACACCCGAGAAAGACGGCTGGAGCCAACTGCTGTTCAAGTACTTCGTGTTCGTGCCGGGTGGACACACGCTCAAGGAACTGCCGTTCGAGATCATCGAAAAGCCGATCAATGACGACCTGATGATCGTCGAGCGCGAAACCAACGGGCCCTACGGCGTGTACGACGTGAAGAAACAGCAGGTCGTGGTGCCGATGAAATACGTCAATGTCGAGGTGGTGGGCGATTTGTTCATCGGCCGACCCGGGCAGAAGACCTACGGTGTCGATTCGAACTACGGGGTGTGGAACCTGGCCGGCAAGGAGCTGTTGGCCCCTCGATTCTCCACTGTCGAGGTGGTCGGCGATTACCTCTACACCACCCTGGGGGAAGACGCACAAAGAGACGTCTACAACCTGAAATTGCAGAAACTCAACCCCGCCGGCACCCGTGCCGTCGGCGCGTTTATCCAGGGCCAGCCGCAACTGGTGCAAGACCGCAAGCGCGGCACCTTCAGTTTCATCAACCCCCAAGGCAAAACCTTGGCGATCAACCTGCCGTACGACGAGGTCGAGCCCTTTTCCAACGGCATGGCAGTGGTGAAAAAAGGCAACCGCTATGGCGCTGTCGATACCGAAGGCAAACTGCGCGTGCCACTCAAGTACACCACCCTCAACGCCTTCCAGAAAAACCTCGCTTCGGCGGAAATGGAAGGCTTCGAGGGCCTGGTACTGATCGACCGCAATAACGCCTTGGTGAAAAAACTCGGTTCGTACACCACCTACAACATCCCGGCCAACAGCAATGAGGCGAAGTACAGCATCTGGGATGCCAAGGAAGAAAACCGGGTGAACGTGTTCGATGCCGATGGCATACAGGTGGATAGCTACGAGCGGGAATGACCCCGCCGATTGCCGGCGTGAAATAATTGCTGTAAATTTTCATGAAATTTATCGAAATAAATTTCATGAGCCAACAAGAAGAACTCGCCGCGCTGGCCGCGCTGATCCACGATTTGCGCAAACACAAGAAACTCACCCTCGCCCAGCTCGCGCAAAAGATCGAGCGATCGGTGGGTTTCCTGTCCCAGGTCGAGCGCGGACTGTCGCGCCCGACCGTGGCGGATCTGACCGCGATCTGCCACGCCCTCGACGTGCCCACCACGTATTTCTATAGCCAGCCCAAACCCAAGGCCGTGGACTGGGTCACCCGCCCCAGCGAACGGCGCACGGTGTATTACGCCAACGGCATCACCGACATCCTCGTATCGCCCAGCATGAACGGTGCGTTTTCGATGCTCGACAGTCTGCTGGCACCTGGCGCCAACAGCGGTGAACAGACCATGAGCGACCGCGCCGAACAGGCCGGTTTTGTGCTGGAAGGCGAATTGACGCTGTGGGTCGACGGCGAACCCGGCTCAGTCACCCTGGGCCCGGGCGACAGTTTCCACCTGGCCAGCTTCGCCCACTGCCGCTACGCCAATCTGACCGATCTGCCCGCCCGCGTATTGTGGGTTTACAACTAGGAGCTGCACCCGTGAAAAGCCATGCCTCCACGTTACTGGCCGAAGTACGGACCTTTCGCCAGAACCATCCTGACGTGCGTTATGTCGACCTGATCGCCCTGGACCTTCCCGGGCACTTCTACGGCAAGCGTTATCCCATCGAGATGCTGGAAAAAGTCGCGGCCGGCAGCCCGTTGAAGTTGCCGCAGAACGCCGTATTGCTGGGGGCCCAGGGCGGGTTGTTCAAGATCGGGGATTACTGCCTCAACGATGGCGACCCGGACGCCAATCGCCGACTGGTGCCCGGCACGCTCAAACCGGTGAACTGGGAAAGCCAGCCCTTGGGGCAGATGCTGATCACCTCGGACGGCACCGAAGCGCCCATCGAATTCGAACCCCGGGAAGTGCTGGCCAGGGTGCTGGAGCGCCTGCACGGCAAGGGTATTCATCCGGTGGTGGCGTTCGAACTGGAGTTCTACCTGTTCGATAAGCAACTCGACAATGGCTTGCCGCAATTCGCCCGCGACCCGCTGAGCGGGGATGCCGACGACCAGCCCAACCTGCATATCGAACGGCTCTCGCGCTTCAACGAGGTGCTGGACGACATGGCGCAGACCGCCAGGGATCAGGGCATCGATATCACGGTGATCACCGCCGAAATCGGTCCGGGCCAGTTCGAAATCAATTTCGGCCATGTCGACGACAGCCTTCGCGCCGCCGACTGGGCCGCCCTGTTCTGCCGCAGCACCCGTGGCGTGGCGCTCAAGCATGGCTACCGCGCCAGTTTCATGGCCAAGCCCTACTTGCAGTTTCCCGGCAGCGGCATGCATGTGCACGTCAGCCTCTACGACGGCGCGGGCAATAACCTGCTGGCGGCCCATCAGCAGCAACCGCTGCGCCACGCAGTGGCCGGCTGCCTGGAACTGCTGCCGCACTGCATGCCGATCTTCTCGCCCAACCACAATGCATTCCGCCGCCTGGGCGGTACCGTCAACGCCGCCACCCGTGCCAGTTGGGGTTTCGAAGACCGCGATGCCTGCGTGCGCATCCCCGAGTCCGACCCGCGCAACCTGCGCATCGAACACCGCCTGGCCAGTGCCGACGCCAACCCGTACCTGGTGCTGGCAGCGATCCTCGTTGGCCTGGAACATGGTCTCGAAGCCAAGCGCGAGCCCATCCCGCCACTGAACGACGACCGCAGCAGCGGCACCGATTTCCCCCTGGAAATGCTCGAAGCGGTACGCGCCATGCAGCATCAACCGGTATTGCGCGATAAGCTGGGCGCCGAATTTGTCGATGTGTACTGCGAGAACAAACGCCAGGACCACTTGGCCTTCCACCAGGAGATCCAGGCGCGGGAATATCGCTGGTTTCTCTAACCCCCACACTGGAATCACCGATGACCGACCAAAGCGCTCCGGCCCTCAAGGAAATCTTCAACGTCGCACGTCTGCAACACATCGCCAGCGAGATGAGTGCGGTGTACCCGGCGTTCGACGCCAAGGGCTTTCTCAAGCACGCAACAGCCGGGCTGGACGCGTTGTCGGTGATGCAACGCATGGCGCGGGTCAGCGAAAGCCTGCATGCGGTGATCCCCCTGGACTATCCCCAAACCCTCGAGCAGCTCTACGCCCTGGCACCGCGCCTGAACAGCGCGTTCGTCAGCCTGTTCCTGCCGCACTACGTGGCCAGTTACGGGCTGAATGACTTCAAGCGTTCCATGGCCGCGCTCAAGTACTTCACCACTTTTGGTTCGGCTGAATTCGCCATCCGCCATTTTCTGCTGCACGACTTCCAGCGCACCCTGGCCGTGATGCAGGAGTGGTCGCGGGATGACAACGAACACGTGCGTCGCCTGGCCAGCGAAGGTTCGCGGCCACGCCTGCCGTGGTCTTTCCGCCTGGCCGACGTGCAAGCCAACCCCGAACTGTGCGCTTCGATCCTCGACAATCTAAAGGCCGACCCCAGCCTGTACGTGCGCAAATCGGTGGCCAATCACCTCAACGACATCACCAAGGACCACCCGGACTGGGTACTCACGCTGATCGAAGGCTGGTCCCTGGACAACCCTCACACCGCCTGGATTGCCCGCCATGCCTTGCGCAGCCTGATCAAGCAAGGCAATACCCGCGCACTGACGATCATGGGTGCCGGGGCCAAGGCCGAAGTGAAGATCCACCACCTGCATGTCACGCCGGCAGTGATCAGCCTGGGCGAACGTATCAGCCTGTCGTTCAGCCTCGAATCCACCGCCGCCACATCACAGAAGCTGGTGGTGGACTACGCCATCGACTACGTGAAAAGCGCCGGCCACAGTGCCGCGAAAGTGTTCAAGCTCAAGACGCTTAACCTGGGCGCCGGAGAGCAACAACACATTCGGCGCGAACAGCACCTTCGCGATATGACCACGCGCAAGCACTACCCGGGCCGGCATGTGGTGCATGTGTTGGTGAATGGGGAGAGGCTCGGCAGTGCCGAGTTCGAACTGCGTGCCTGATGCGATTCAAGCTGACGAGCCTACGATCGCGCTGTGTCAGCCTGCTTATTCGGTGCTGATCCATCGCTATCGCAGGCAAGCCACCCACATTGGAACTCTATTGTTGGTGAGAAAGCACCCGGCGCGATGGCCCTGGTGGCAGCGTTTTTCCAGCCACTGCGAATCCCCTGTGGGAGTTATCGAGCCCCAGCGAGGCTACGAAAGCGGTGGGTCAGGCGACAGCTGTGTCGACTGTGCTGCAGTCATCGCAGCGATGCGGCGACCCGACAAGCCAGCTCCCACAGGATTGCTCTATTGTTG
>NZ_JBSVVZ010000115.1:0-10263 GCF_054071875.1 Pseudomonas sp. SDO524_S393
ATCTGTGTCGGCAGTGCCGCAGTCTTCGCAGGCAAGCCAGCTCCCACATTGGAACGCTGTTGTTGGTGAGAAAGTATCCGGCGCGATGGACCTGTTGGCAGCGTCTTTTCAGCCGCTGCCAATCCCCTGTGGGAGCTGTCGAGCCCCGGCGAGGCTGCGAAAGCGATGGGTCAGGCGGCATCTGTGTCAGCAGTGCCGCCGTCTTCGCGGCGATGCGGCGATCCGACAAGCCCGGCAGTGGCTGTCTCTCAAGCGTTTGCCAGCAGCGCCAAGCCTTCATGCAGCGCCGGGAACAGGCTGTTGTTGAAGTTGTTCCAGCGCAACTCGAGGATGGTGTCTTCCGGGGATATTTCGGTCTTGAGCACGTCGTGGAAGACTTCGCCGGAGTCGATGCCGTTGTCCACGTAGTGGAACGAGGCCCCGGTGAGGTACAGCGGTTCCGACGGTTTGGTTTCCCGGGTGGCCCAGTCCACCACCGTCTGTCCACGGGCACCGTACAGCGCATTCCAGGTCGCATAGGCGCCCCGGCGCTCGTAGGGCGACTCGATACGGGTGATGCCTGGGTGAATGTTCATGATGCGTCGCGCGAACGGTGCCCCCGGACGCACCAGCTCGTCGAGGATCACCAACAGACCGTCGAGCACCACGATATCGGCCTTCAACTCCACCAGTGTGTCATGCAGGCGGCGTTCGAAATCCTGCTTGCCGGCGATGTGTTCGGCACTGCCCCGGGGCAGGCGGCGGTAGGTGGACGGCACGCTCAGCAGCAGGTCGTTGACCAGGTGACCCTGCACGCGCAGATCCGCCGGATACAGCCACTGGCGCCCTGGCTGGTAGGCAAAGCCGTAATCGGCGACCAACTGCTGGTCGCGCGGGTTCTGCGCGTCATCGTCGTACACCACACCCACCAGGTTGTAGGCCTGTCCCAGCGGGGTATCGTTCAGCGACCCCACCAGAAACTCCAGCACCGACTTCATGTAGCGCTCGTGATCTTTGTAGGCCACCGGCTGGCCAGCCTTGTCGGCTGCGGCATTGCGCAGGGACCACACGTACACCAGGTTCTTTTTCGTCATTGTCTCGCTCTCGCTGGATAGTTCAGGCACGCGCTCATACGCGTGCGCCTACCTCACAAGAACGAACCAGCCCGCCGCCGATTTATCCCCCCGCCCACCGCTGGGCACGCCGCGCTAAATACTCGCCCCGACGCTTCGTTTGTCATGGGTAAGGGTCTGTGTGCCCAGCCCCCTCTTTTCACTCTCCGGGAAGTATTTATGACCGACCCCAAGCGCGGCGCCTTCAATGGTCTGCTCGCATTGCTCAGGCCCTTTCGTACCATCGTGACCGTCTCGGTCGCCCTGGGAATGGCCGGCGGCCTGGCTATCACCTTGCTGCTGGCCACCATCAACAACGCCCTGCACTCGTCCACCGGCATGACCCAGGGCGTGGTCCTGACCTTCGCTGCGCTGTGCCTGCTGGCGCTGACCAGTTCGATCGTGTCCGACATCGGCACCAACTATGTGGGCCAGCGCATCATCGCCGCGCTGCGCAAGGACCTCGGCGAGAAAGTCTTGTCGGCGCCCATCGAGCAGATCGAGCGGTATCGCTCGCACCGCCTGATCCCGGTGCTGACCCATGACGTCGACACCATCAGCGACTTCTCTTTCGCCTTCACCCCGCTGGCCATCGCGACCACCGTGACCCTGGGCTGCCTGGGTTACCTGGCGTACCTGTCGGTGCCGATGTTCCTGATGATGATCGTGGCCATTGTGATCGGCAGCAGTGTGCAGTTCATCGCGGGCCACAAGGGCATTCGCGGTTTCGATGAGGCCCGCGACCAGGAAGACGAGTTGCAGCGTTACTACTCGGCAATCGCCTCGGGGGCCAAGGAGCTGCGTATCCACCGCCCGCGCCGCTACCGCATGAACACCCATCGCATTCAGGAAACCGCCGATCGCATCAGCGATATCCAGGTGCGCTCGGTCAACATCTATATCGTCGCTAAGACCTTTGGTTCGATGCTGTTTTTCGTGGTCATCGGCATCGCGCTGGCGATGCAGGCCTACAGCCCCAACCCGGATCCGGCTGTGATCACCGGCTTCGTGCTGGTGCTGCTGTACATGAAAGGCCCGCTGGAGCACGTGGTGGGTTACCTGCCGATCATCGGCAAGGCGCGCATTGCGTTTACGCGCATCACCGAACTGTCCGAGCGTTTCTCGTCGCCCGAACCGCACCTGTTGATGGACGACACCGAGGCACCGCAACCGCTGGTGCACAGCCTGGAACTGCGCGGCGTGAGCTACAGCCCGCCGCCGGTGGAAGGCAGCGAGCCGTTCCATCTGGGGCCGATCAACCTGAGCATCAAGCAGGGCGATATCGTGTTTATCGTCGGCGAAAACGGCTGCGGCAAGACCACCCTGATCAAGCTGCTGCTGGGCCTGTATCAACCCCACGCCGGGGAAATCCGCCTGAACGGCGAAGCGGTGACCGACCCGCTGCGCGATGACTATCGCCAGTTGTTCACCACCGTGTTTGCCGACTACTACCTGTTCGATGACCTGGTGCAGGGCAGCGCCACGCAGTCGCTGGACAGTGCGACGAAATACCTGGAACGCCTGGAAATCGCGCACAAGGTCAGCGTCAAGGACGGTGTGTTCAGCACCACCGACCTGTCCACCGGCCAGCGCAAGCGCCTGGCGCTGGTGAACGCCTGGCTCGAAGAACGTCCGGTGCTGGTGTTCGACGAATGGGCCGCCGACCAGGACCCGGCCTTCCGCCGCATTTTCTATACCGAGCTGCTGCCGGACCTCAAGCGGCTGGGCAAAACCATCATCGTGATCAGCCACGACGACCGCTATTTCGACATCGCCGACCAACTGGTGCGCCTGCGTGCGGGCAAGGTCGTGCACGAAATGGCGCCGGCGTGAAATTTCTTTTCCGGTTTTTCCAAGTAGGAACGTCTCACTAGTGTTAATGAGAACCAGCCTCAACAAATACCTATAACTGCCAACCTAAAACCCAGAAGAGAAAGCATCCATGCCAGCACGACTCGGTCTCAGCCCCTTGAGCAAAGCGCTCTCCATGCGACGGGCCCTGAACATCAACCTGCTGCCCAGCGCGCTTGCCCTCGCGGTCTCGATGCCCATTGCCGGTTATGTACAGGCCCAAGAGATCGAGCTCGACATTCCTGCACAGCCGTTGGGGACGGCGCTGCAGGCATTCGGCCAGCAGACCAACCTGCAAGTGCTCTACAGCCCGACCGACGTGCAAGGCAAGAACAGCACCGCCATCAAGGGCAAGCAAGCGCCGGAACAGGCGATCGCCACGCTGCTCAAGGGCACCGGCATCCATTACGCCCTGCAAGGCAACGCGGTGACCATCAGCGCTGTCGCCACGTCGGGGCTGGAGCTGGGCACCACCCAGGTGACCGCCAACCAGCTGGGTACCGTCACCGAAGGCACCGGTTCGTACACCCCGGGCACCATCGCCACCGCCACGCGCATGGTGCTGACGCCACGGGAAACGCCGCAGTCGATCTCGGTGGTGACCCGCCAGGTCATGGATGATTTCGGCCTGAACGCCATCGACGACGTGATGCGCCACACCCCGGGCATCACCGTATCGACCTACGACACCGAACGCACCAACTACTATTCGCGCGGTTTCTCCATCGTCAACTTCCAGTACGACGGTATTCCGACCCTGCGCGACGCCCAATACTCGGCGGGCCAGACCCTGACCGACATGGCGATCTACGACCGCGTCGAAGTGCTCAAGGGCGCGACCGGCCTGCTCACCGGCGCCGGCGGCCCGGGCGGTACCATCAACCTGATTCGCAAGAAACCGACCTCCGAGTTCAAGAGCAGCATCGAGCTGGGCGCCGGTTCCTGGGACAACTACCGCTCGCAGGTCGACGTGAGCGGCCCGCTGACCGAAACCGGCAACGTGCGTGGTCGTGTCGTGGCGGCATACCAGGATAAAAAATCGTTCCTCGACCACTACTCGCGCAAGACCGGTGTGCTCTACGGCATCCTCGAGTTCGATCTGGACGAAAACACCCTGCTGACCCTGGGCGCCGACTACCAGGACAGCGATCCCAAAGGCTCCAGCTGGACCGGCACCCGTACCATTTTCGATGCCACCGGCAAAAAGCTCGACGTGCCGCGCTCGTTCAACAACGGCCCGAAATGGGGTTCGTGGGAACAGTACAGCCGCACGGCGTTCGCCACCCTGGAACACACCTTCGACAATGGCTGGGTGACCAAGGGCCAATACAACCACCAGATCAATGGCTACAACGCGCCGCTGGGCTACATCTCCCAGGACTCCGCCACCGCCAGCTCGATCTATGCACGCAAATACGTGGGCGATACCACCAGCGACAGCCTCGATGTGTATGCCTCGGGCCCGTTCGAACTGTTCGGTCGCGAGCACGAACTGGTGATCGGCCAGTCCCTGTCCATCTCCAAGTGGAAGGCCAAGGACTACACCGCCACCACCTACTTCGACAACTCCTATGATTTCTACAACTGGCACGGCCAGGCCATCGAGCCGCTGTGGACCGCGACCAAGATCAACGACGAGACCACCCGCCAGACCGGCACCTACGTCACTGGCCGTTTCAGCCTGACGGATGAACTGCACCTGTTGCTCGGCTCGCGTATCGCCAATTACCAGGTCACCGGCACCAGCGACACCAAGGAAAGCGGCAAGGTCGTGCCCTATGCCGGCCTGACCTACGACCTCAACGACAACTTCACTGCGTACGCCAGCTATACCGAGATCTTCCAGCCGCAAACCCAGTACCGCACCCGTACCCGCGCCATGCTCGAACCCAACGAGGGCAAGAACTACGAGTTCGGGCTCAAGGGTGAATTCTTCGGTGGCCGCTTGAACTCCAGCCTGGCCTACTTCGAAGTGCACGAAGAAAACCGTCCGATCGCCGACACCGTGTGGAACTCCCAGCCGGGCGTCGACTACTCCTACGTCGGCACCAAGACCAAAACCAAGGGCTACGAAGCGGAAATCTCCGGCGAACTGGCCAAGGGTTGGCAGCTGCAAGCGGGCTACACCCACAAGATCGCCCGGGACGACGACAACAAAAAGGTCGCCACCTGGGAGCCGCAAGACCAGGTCAGCTTCTACACCACCTACAAATTCCAGGGCAACCTGGACAGGCTCACCGTCGGCGGTGGCGCGCGCTGGCAGAGCGCCGGCTGGCAGACCGTCAACAACTGGGGCTACCCGGGCGGCGGACGCTTCGAGAAGTTCACCCAGGATCCGTACTGGCTGGTTGACCTGATGACCCGCTACCAGGTCACCGACAAGCTGTCGGCCACCCTCAACGTCAACAACCTGTTCGACAAGCACTACTACACCAACATCGGTTTCTATGATTCCGCCTACCCGGGCGACCCACGCAACGTCATGGTCACCACCCGCTACGACTTCTGATACCTGCACCACCCCAAGCCCGCGAGTCCTGTGACTCGCGGGCTTTTTTCATGGCTGTTGCAAATGCCTCGGCAACGTCAAGGCCCACAAAAGAAAACGCCCCTGACCATCGAGGATGATCAGGGGCGTCGCTTGCCGCCGGCGTCTACTTCATCGCCGCCGCAAAGCTGCGGATGAACTCAGCGTTATCGACAATGCGGTGGTGCGTGGTGTCGATCACCTCCGAGCGCTGGATACCGGACTGGCCGATCACCTCGCGCATGCCGGCTTCGATCAGCGCCTGATGCATACCGCCCTCGCTCAGCGCCGCCCACCAGCAATACACCGGCGCCTGGATGGCGCGGTAGTCGGTGTCTTGCAGGCGCTGGTCCAGCACCTGCTTGATCGCCCAGGAGCGCTCGGTTTCGCCACCCTCTTGCAACTCGTCCTTGAGCACGCGGTAGCTGTCACCCAGGGTCGCGTCGGCCCACGCCGACAGGCGCTGCCATTGCTCGTCCTCACTGCCCGCCGCGCTGTGCCAAATGCCGTGGATCTGTTCGGCGAACGCCGGGAACATCACCGCCAACAGCTCGGCACGCCGTTCGGCAGCGGAGATGACCCGCTCATCCACCAACGCTCCCTGGTTCCAGAATGCGGTAAAGCGTGCCGGCGGCGGCGCGTCGATCCACCCCACGGACTCCACCGTGCGACCGGCCTGCTCCAGACGATAAGCCACCTCCATGGCCAGGTTGCCGCCCAGCGACCAACCGGCCAGGCGGAATGCGCCTTCCGGCTGGGCACTCAACAACTGCTGCGCGTAATCCTCGACCATCTCGGCCCATTCCGGCACCTCGCCGCGCTCATCCACCAGGGCGCGGCAGATCACCCCGTGCACCGGACGCTGTTCGCGCAACGCCAGGGCAATCGCCTTGTAGCAATGCACCGAGCCGAAGCTTGGATGGAACAGATACAGCGGCGTGCCCTCGGTCTGGCTGTTGAGCGGCACGATCAGCGAATGGCTTGCGCTGCCCTGCATGCAGGCTGCCTGCGCGGCCACGGTCGGGTGCAGCATCAGTTGGTTGACCGTCAGCGTGATACCACACGCCTTGTTCAGCCGCTCCTTGAGCATCAACACCAGCAGCGAGTGGCCGCCCAGCTCGAAGAAGTTGTCATGTACGCCCACCCGCTCCACATCCAGCACCTGCGCCCAGACCGCCGCAACCTGCTGCTCCCGCTCGGTGCGCGGCGCCACATAGGCACGGCCCGCCGCCTCGGGTTTGGGCAGGGCCTTGCGGTCCAGCTTGCCGTTGGGGCTCAGGGGCATGGCGTCCAGCGACACCCATTGCGCCGGCACCATGTAGTCCGGCAGATGCTTGCCCAGGTGCTGGCTCAAGCGCTCGCGCCAGCTGTCGCCAGGCTGTTGCAGCACCAGGTAACCCACCAAGTGTTTGCCGTCCACCACCAGCACCGTGGCTTCGCGCACATCCGGGTGTTCGAGCAGACGCGCTTCGATTTCGCCCAGCTCGATACGCAAGCCACGCAGCTTGACCTGATGGTCCAGGCGCCCGAGGTATTCGATAACCCCGTCGGCGCGCTGGCGCACCCGGTCGCCGGTGCGATACAGCCGCGCGCCGGCGTGGAACGGGCATGGCACGAAACGCTCGGCGGTGAGCCCCGGGCGGCGATGGTAACTGCGCGCCAGGCCCTCGCCGCCCAGGTAGAGTTCGCCAGCCACGCCGACCGGTACCGGCGACAGACCGGCATCCAGCACATGGGTACGCAGGTTGGCGATCGGTTCACCGATGGGCACCGTGTCGCAGCCTTCCTCGATGCATGTCCAGTGCGTCACGTCGATGGCGGCTTCGGTCGGGCCGTACAGGTTGTAGAGCCCGGCCTGGGGCAGCCTGGCAAACACTTGCTGCTGCGCATCCACCGGCAATGCCTCGCCGCTGCACACGATGCGTTGCAGGCTGTGGCACCTGGAAACCCGGGCGTCCTGCAAGAACGCCTGGAGCATCGACGGCACAAAGTGCAGCGTGGTGATCCGTTCGGCGTTGATCAGGCTGACCAGCTTGGCCGGATCACGGTGATCCCCCGGCGCAGCCACCACCAGGCGCGCACCGGTCATCAACGGCCAGAAGAACTCCCACACCGACACGTCGAAACTGAACGGGGTCTTTTGCAGCACGCTGTCGCGGGCGTCCAGCGCGTAGGCCTCCTGCATCCAGCACAGACGGTTGGTCAGCGCCGAATGACGGTTGCCGGCGCCTTTCGGCTGGCCGGTGGAACCCGAGGTGTAGATCACGTAGGCGAGGTTTTCGCCATCCAGCTCAATGCCCGGGTTGGCGTCGCTGTAGTCCTCGAACGTCGATTCACCGAGGACCAGCGTTGCCAGCCCAGCCGGAATCGGCAACTGCTCGCGCAAATGGGCCTGGGTCAGCAGCAGTTTCACGCCACTGTCATCGAGCATGTAGGCCAGGCGCTCACGCGGGTATTCCGGGTCCAGCGGCACATAAGCACCGCCGGCCTTGAGCACCGCCAGCAGGCCGATGACCATTTCGACGGAGCGCTCCACCGCCACGCCCACCAGCACATCCGGGCCGACACCGGCCTCGATCAAGCGATGGGCCAGGCGATTCGCGCGGCGGTTCACCTCGGCGTAGTTCAACCGCTGTTGGCCAAAGACCAGCGCCGGAGCATCCGGCGTGAGGGCCGCCTGTGCTTCGATCCACTGGTGCACACAGCGTTGCAGCGGATAGTCACGGCCAGTGGCGTTCCAGTCATGGACCGTGGCCTGCCGTTCAGCGGGCTCCAGCCACGGCAGTTGATCGATACGCTGCTGCGCATCCGCCGCCATGCCGCCCAGCAGGTTCAACCAATGGCGCGCCATGCGCGCCAGGGTGGCCGGCTCGAACAGGTCGGTGGCGTAGGTCAACGACGCAGCCAGGCCCTCGGCAGACTCGTGGGTGTTGAGGCTCAGGTCGAACTGCGCGGTGTGGCTCTCCCACGCCAGACCGTCCACCCGCAGGCCCGGCAGTGGCTGGCCCGGGTCACGTGCGACATCCTGTGTCTGATGGTTGAACAGCACCTGGAACAGCGGGTTGAAACTCAGGTTGCGCTCCGGTTGCAGCGCCTCCACCAATTGCTCGAACGGCAGGTCCTGATGGCTCTGGGCTTCCAGCGCACGCTGTTTGACCTGGGCCAGCAACCGCGCCACGGTGAGCTGCCCGTCGATCTCGGCCTTGAGCACCTGGGTGTTGACGAAAAAGCCGATCAGGCGCTCGGTTTCCACCCGGTTACGGTTGGCAATCGGCACGCCGACGCGGATGTCCTGCTGCCCGCTGTAGCGGTGCAACAGGGTCTGGAACGAGGCCAGCAGCAGCATGAACAAGGTCACGCCTTCGTGCTGGGCCAGGGCCTTGAGGTCGGCGACCAAGGCTGCCGGTATCTCGATGTCCAGGCTTGCGCCGCGATGGCTTTGACGGGTCGGACGGGCATGGTCCAGCGGCAGCTCCAGCACTGGTTGCTCACCGCCCAACAGGCCGCGCCAATACTCCAGTTGACGGGCCTTCTCGCCCGCCTCCATCCAGTGACGTTGCCACACCGCGTAATCCGCGTACTGCACCGGCAAGTGCGGCAGTTGCGGTACCTGGCCCTGGCTGAACGCGGCATACAGTTGCACCAGCTCATCGACCATCACCTGCATCGACCAGCCATCGGAGACGATATGGTGCTGCACCAGCACCAACACATGGTCATCCTCGGCCACGCGCAGCAGGCTGACGCGCAGCAGCGGCCCGCGGGTCAGGTCGAAGGGCTCGGCGATCCGGGCTTCCACCTGGCTGCGCAACGAGGCTTCGCTGACGTCGATGAATGCCATGTTGATCTGCGCCGTCGCGGCAATGACCTGCGCCGCGCGCTCGCCATCCTGGTGCAGGTGCGTGCGCAGGCTCTCGTGGCGCGCCACCAACGCATCGAAACTGCGTTGCAAGGCGTCTCGATCCAGGTGCCCTTTAAGGCGCAAGGCGCTCGGCACATGGTAGGCCGCACTGTCCGGATCCAGTTGCCAGAGGAACCACTGGCGTTCCTGGGCATAGGACAGCGGCAGCGGTTGATCGCGTTCTACCGCCAGCAACGGCGGAGCCAGAAGCGCGCCGCTGTCGCTCGTCAACGCGGCAACAAAACCTTGCAGGCGCGGTTGTTCGAACAGGCTTCGAAGCGGCACTTCACGCTCAAGCACCTGCCGCAGACGCGACACCACCCGCATCGCCAGCAGCGAATGGCCACCCATTTCGAAGAAGTGATCGGTCAGCCCTACCCGCCCGGCACCGAGAATATCGGCCCATACCGCCGCCACTTGCTGCTCCAGCTCGCTGACCGGCGCGACCCACTCCTGTTGCGATTGACTGGCCTCGGGTTTCGGCAACGCCTGGCGGTCCAGCTTGCCGTTGGGGTTCAGCGGCATGCGGTCGAGGAAGATCAGGTGCGCGGGCACCATGTAATCCGGCAGTTGTTCGCGCAGGATTGATTTGAGGGCGTCGGCATCGCGATGTTCGGCAACCAGATACGCCACCAGTTGGTTATCCGCCGCCAACACCAGCGTTTCACGCACGCCGTCCTGGGCCAGCAACAGCGCTTCGATTTCCCCCAGTTCGATACGGAACCCACGGATTTTCACCTGATGGTCAACCCGGCCCACGTACTCGATCACCCCGTCGGCGCGATAACGCGCCAGGTCGCCGGTGCGGTACAGGCGCTCGCCGGTTTCACCGAACGGGTCCGGCACAAAACGCTCGGCGGTCAACAATGGACGGTTCAAGTACGCGCGCGCCA
>NZ_JBSVVZ010000116.1:0-10213 GCF_054071875.1 Pseudomonas sp. SDO524_S393
GGTTTGGGGGGGGGGGGGTTTGTTGGGGGGGGGGGTGGTTAGGGGGAAGTGTTTGTGACTGACACACCGCCTTCGCGGGCAAGCCCGCTCCCACATTTGGCCCTCGTAGACTCAGACGCACCACACCGTTATCACCTTCCTTTCACATCCCCCGAACGAATCCCCCTCTAAGCTTCCTCTTATCAGCCGTGAACCGGCCAGGGAGTACGCCATGTGGCGGTATGCGCTAGTGTTGTGCGCAGTGATGGGGTTATCGGGTTGCCAGTCCACCCATCAGGATCTGCTGGCCAAGGGTTACCCGCCGGCCTTCGCCGATGGTTTTGACGACGGTTGCAGCAGCGGTCGCCAGGCGGCCGGGGTGATCAGCGGGGAGTTTCGCAAGAACGTACCGCGTTACTTGAAAGACCGCGAATACGCCGAAGGCTGGGAAGATGGCTTTCGCCAGTGCAAGGCCATGCGTGAAAACGAGGACCTGCGCGATTACAAGGACAACCACTGGGATGACCGCGAACGTGCCTGGCAGCGGGAGAAGGATCGCGACGCGGCCAGGGCCTATCGCTAAAGCGGACGCAGAGCGTCCACGGCTGCATTACCACGCAGAGCGTGGGAACGATCGCGCAGCGACTATGGCCCAAACTCCATTGAGGGAGAACGTCATGAGCCGAGCTTTTGTAAATGAAGACAACGCCGCTGCCCAGGCCGACCAGCCGGTGGAGCGCCAGGTCAGCGAGCAGCCCAACCGAGTGACGGCCCATGGGTTCGCGCAGTTGCAGGCCAAGGTGGCGCAGTTACAGCAGGCGCACAGCATCGAATCTGCCAAAGACGACAAACAGCGCCTGGCCGACCTTGAGCGCGACCTGCGCTACTTCAATCAACGGGTGCAAAGCGCTCAAGTCGTCGCGCCGGCGACTTCTACCGACAAGGTGCAGATTGGCAGTTGGGTCACGTTCGCCAATGAACAGGATGAACAGCAGCGCATCCAACTGGTCGGCGAAGACCAAGCCGACGCCACCGCGCACTTGATCAACTGGGGCTCACCGTTAGGCCGCGCCTTGCTGGGGGCCCGGCTGGGCGACGAGGTACTGTGGAAGCGCCCCGCCGGCGATCAGTTGATCGAAGTGCTGCTGATCGAGCCCGAGGTTTAGACGATGCCCTGGGCTAACATCGCGTCGGCGACTTTCACGAAGCCGGCGATGTTCGCGCCCTTCACGTAGTTGACCCGGCCGTTTTCTTCGCCGTAGTGCACGCAGGCATGGTGGATCGACTGCATGATGTTGTGCAGCTTGCTGTCCACTTCCCCGGCGGTCCACAGCAGGCGCATGGCGTTCTGCGACATTTCCAGGCCACTCACGGCCACACCACCGGCGTTGGAGGCCTTGCCCGGCGCGAACAGAATGCCCGCCTCGATAAAGATATCCACAGCCTCCAGCGTGGTCGGCATATTGGCGCCTTCGGCCACGCAGATACAGCCATTGCGCAGTAGCGTGCGGGCAGCGTCGGCGTCGAGTTCGTTCTGGGTCGCGCAAGGCAGCGCAATGTCGCAGGCGAGCGCCCACGGCGTCTGGCCTTTACGGAACTCCAGGCCAAAGCGCTCGGCCAGTGCGCTGATGCGCCCGCGCTGTACGTTTTTCAGCTCCAGCAGCGCTGTCCATTGCTCCTCGGTCAAACCGCTTTCGGCATACAGGGTGCCTTCGGAGTCAGACAAGGACACCACTTTGCCACCCAGGTCCATGACCTTGCGTGCCGCGTATTGCGCCACGTTGCCGGAACCGGAGATAGCCACGCGCTTGCCCTCTACCTGCTGCTGGTTGCGCTTGAGCATTTCTTCGGCGAAGTACACACAGCCGAAACCGGTGGCTTCCGGGCGAATCAGGCTACCGCCGTAGGTCATGCCCTTGCCGGTCAGCACCGAGGTGAACTGGTTGCTCAGGCGCTTGTACTGGCCGAACAGAAAGCCGATTTCACGGGCACCCACGCCGATGTCCCCGGCCGGCACGTCCACATCGGCGCCAATATGGCGGTACAACTCGCTCATGAAGGCCTGGCAGAAGCGCATCACTTCAGCGTCGCTCTTGCCCTTGGGGTCGAAGTCCGAGCCGCCTTTGCCGCCCCCCATGGGCAGCGAGGTCAGGGAGTTCTTGAAGGTTTGTTCGAAGGCGAGGAATTTCAGCACCCCCAGGTTCACCGACGGGTGGAAGCGCAAGCCGCCCTTGTAAGGGCCGATGGCGCTGTTCATCTGGATGCGGAACCCGCGATTGACCTGCACCTTGCCATGATCGTCCACCCACGAGACCCGGAAGGTGATCGCGCGTTCCGGCTCGCAGATGCGCTCCAGAATGCCCGAGTTCAGGTAGTGGGGGTTGGCTTCAAGAAACGGCCAGAGACTGCGCAACACCTCTTCCACGGCTTGGTGGAATTCCGGTTGGTCGGGGTCACGTTTCTTGAGGCGGGAAAGGAAAGATTCGACAGATTCGATCATGGGAAGTCTCGGCAAATTGATTGTTTTTAAATGAGATTGAGCCGGACCTTAGCAATTCATTTCGCACCTGAAAAGTGCAAAATGTCGCCTTTGTGAATTTAAATGGTGCATTAGATATAAATAAATCAGGAAAACAGGACTTTTTTGCACCTTAAAAGGGATTGCCAGCCCTGAAAATGCACCAGCCTTTAGAGTGTCTTCGCAGGCAAGCCAGCTCCCACATTTGATCGATTTCTAATGTGGGAGCTGGCTTGCCTGCGATGAATCCACCCCGGTCTTTCTGAAAAGATGTAAAAAAAAACGGAGCCCGAAGGCTCCGCTTTTCAAACCACCAACCCGAATCAGGCCAGTTTCTTGTGCCGTACACGGTGCGGCTGGGCAGCCGCTTCGCCGAGGCGCTTTTTACGGTCCGCTTCGTACTCGGTGTAGTTGCCTTCGAAGAACACCGCTTGCGAGTCGTCTTCGTACGCCAGGATGTGGGTCGCGACGCGGTCCAGGAACCAGCGATCGTGAGAGATCACAATGGCGGCGCCCGGGAAGTCCAGCAGGGCTTCTTCCAGGGAACGCAGGGTTTCAACATCGAGGTCGTTGGACGGTTCGTCGAGCAGCAGGACGTTGCCGCCCTCTTTCAGGGTCAGGGCCAGATGCAAGCGACCACGCTCACCACCGGACAGGTCCTTGACGAACTTCTGTTGGTCGCCGCCCTTGAAGTTGAAACGGCCAACATAAGTACGCGATGGAATCTCGTAGTTGCCGATGCGGATCTGGTCGGAACCGTCGGAGATCTGCTGGAACACGGTCTTGCTGCCGTCCAGGTCTTCGCGGCTCTGGTCCACACAGGCCAGTTGCACGGTTTCGCCGACTTCGATGGTGCCCGAGTCCGGCGTTTCCTTGCCCATCAGCATGCGGAACAGGGTCGACTTACCGGCACCGTTACCGCCGATAACACCGACGATCGCGCCTTTTGGCATGGAGAACGACAGGTTGTCGATCAGCACGCGGTCGCCATAGCCTTTGGTGACGTTCTTGAACTCGATGACCTTGTCACCCAGGCGCGGACCGGCCGGGATGTAGATTTCGTTGGTTTCCGAACGCTTCTGGAATTCCTGCGACTGCATTTCTTCAAAGCGTTGCAGACGAGCCTTGGACTTGGACTGGCGGGCCTTGGCGCCTTTGCGCACCCACTCCAGTTCTTCCTTCATGGCCTTTTCATGAGCCGATTGCTGCTTGGACTCCTGGGCCAGACGGTCGGACTTGGCTTCCAGCCAGCCGGAGTAGTTGCCCTCGTAAGGGATACCGGCGCCGCGGTCGAGCTCGAGGATCCAGCCCGCGACGTTGTCCAGGAAGTACCGGTCGTGCGTGATCGCAACCACGGTGCCCGGGAAGTCATGGAGGAAGTGTTCCAGCCAGGCGACGGAGTCGGCGTCCAGGTGGTTGGTCGGCTCGTCGAGCAGCAGCATGTCAGGCGCCGACAGCAGCAGGCGGCACAGGGCCACACGACGTTTTTCACCACCGGACAGGTGTTCGACCTTGGCATCCCAGGCCGGCAGGCGCAGCGCATCGGCGGCGACTTCCAGTTGGCGCTCCAGGTTGTGACCGTCGCCAGCTTGCAGGATGGCTTCGAGCTTGGCCTGTTCGGCGGCCAGCTTGTCGAAATCGGCATCCGGTTCGGCGTAGGCGGCGTAGACCTCATCCAGGCGAGCCTGGGCGTCTTTGATCACGCTGACGGCTTCTTCGACCACTTCGCGCACGGTCTTGGTCGGATCCAGCTGTGGTTCCTGCGGCAGGTAACCGATGTTCAGCTCAGGCATCGGGCGGGCTTCGCCTTCGAACTCGGTGTCGACGCCGGCCATGATTTTCAGCAGCGTGGATTTACCCGAACCGTTCAGGCCGAGGACGCCGATCTTGGCGCCAGGGAAAAAAGACAGCGAAATGTTTTTCAGGATTTCCCGCTTCGGCGGAACAACTTTTCCCAGCCGATGCATGGTGAAGACGTATTGAGCCATGGTGAACCTAGCGTCAGTGACTGATGAATTGAACGGGCCAAGCCCGTGCCAGGCCATGCGCCGCGCGGGCCGTTGACGGTGATCACTGCCTGCGTGCGGAAAAAGCCTGATTGTCTGGGGCTGGAACGCCCCCGCGTAACCGGCAAAGCTACCTGAATGCGCTTGGTCAGTCCAGCCAGGCAAGGACTGGCACTTTGCCACAACTCAAGGCATGCTAGCCGCCCTCCGGGCGTCCGGCTTATAGTGCACGTCGCGCGCCAATCCAGCCAAACCGCAGGATCACAGCTTGTCCAAAGTCACGCCGCCCACTCCCCTGCGCGCCGCTCATATAGCGCCGGGAGCGCCCCTGCACGGCACCCTCAAAGGCGCATTGGCGACGCTTGTCCTGATGTTGCTCGCCTTATTGTTCTGGCAACTGCTGGACCAGTTGCAGCAAAACCAGAAAAACCAGCAGCAATACACCATCGACTACAGCGCCGACCTGGCTGAACAGATCAGCCTGAACATGGCCCTGAGCGCGCAAATCGCGTTGAACCTGCTGCCGATCGTCGAGCCACCGCGCACCGACGAACAACGTCAGGCCTTGATGCGCACCCTGCAACGCTCCCTCCCGGAGCTGCGCAGCTTTGCCCTGCTTGCACCCAGCGGCGCATTGATCGGTGACAGCGCGATGGACAGCAAGGACAGCGCCTGGCTCGAAGAGCTGGTCAAGCGCAGCCATTCCCAGAATTACTACCTGAGCAACGACAACGACGGCACCGTCATCTACCTGCTGCTGCACCAGGCCAGCGGCGGCTCGAAAGTCTATTGGGCCTTGCGCCTGGCCCCCAACTACCTGACCAGCCTCACCCGCCAGGACGGCCAGGGCCCGCGACCGATGTGGGCCATCGAAAACCGCCTGAACCATCGCGTGGTCAGCCGTGACAGCGGCATGCCGGCCCAATGGGCCGCGGCCCTGACCCCGGACGAATTGAACAAAAGCGTGCTGGTCACCCCCCTGAGCAAAAGTGACTGGCAGTTGCGCGGGATGTTCGACCGCGGCGCGGTGCTCGAGCAACTGCTCCCGGCGTTTATCGGCAAATGCCTGCTGGGCCTGGCCCTTTCGCTGATCCCGGTGATCGTGCTGCTGAACATGCGCCGTCGCCAGCGCCAGGTGCACGAAGGCCGGCGGCGCTACCAGGATATTTTCGAAGGCACCGGCGTCGCCCTCTGCGTGCTTGATCTCTCAGGCCTGAATGCCTGGTTCGACAAAGCCCGCCTGGAAACCCGCGAGCAATTAAAGACGTGGCTGCAAGACAATCCAGCCGAACGCCAGCAACTGCTCAAGGAACTGCGCATCACCGAGGTCAACCAGGTGGCGGTGCGCCTGCTGAACGTGGGGTCCTGCGAAGACGCCTGGCAACGCCTGATTGACGACTGCCCTCGCAACGCCACCTCCATTGGCTACCAGGTGCTGGAGGCAGTACTCACCCAGCAAAAACAGCTGGAGCTGGAAATCCAGCTCAACGATGTGGCCGGCAACGAGCAATACCTGTGGCTGGTGATGCGCCTGCCGGAGCAACAGGACGACTACAAGGCCGTGATCCTCAGCATCAGCGACATCACCAGCCGCAAGCTGATCGAGCTGTCGCTGGTGGAGCGCGAAAGCTTCTGGTCAGACGTGGTGCGCACCGTGCCCGATCACCTGTACGTGCAGGACGTGATCAGTCAGCGCATGATCTTCAGCAACCACCACCTGGGCCACACGCTCGGCTACAACAAGGCCGAACTGCAACAAATGGGCGAGTACTTCTGGGAAATCCTGCTGCACCCCGAAGACGCCGAGCATTATCACGACCTGCGCCAGCAACAGCGCCAGATCGGCTACACCACCCAACTGCAATGCCAGCTGCGCTTTCGTCACCGCAACAACCAATGGCGGCGTTTCGATATTCGTGAGCAAGCCCTGGCGCGGGACAAGACCGCGCTGGTCACGCGCATCATCGGCGTGGCCAAGGACATCACCGACCAGATCGAAGCCAGCGAATCCCTGCGTGACAGCGAACAGCGCTACCGCATGCTGGCCGAAAGCATCAGCGACGTCATCTGCTCCACCGACAGCCAACTGGCGCTCAACTACATCAGCCCGTCGGTCAATACCGTGCTGGGCTACGACGTGGATTGGGTGTTCAAGAACGGCTGGCAGTCAATCATCGCCAACCCGCAACAATTGACCGGCATTTACGCCCTGGTCGAACAGGTCAGCCGTGCCCTGGGAGATATCGAAGCGCTCAACCAACTGCGCGACGAAGTGCAGACCCAACTCTTCCTGTTC
Source organism: Pseudomonas sp. SDO524_S393 (assembly GCF_054071875.1). Classification (NCBI taxonomy): domain Bacteria; kingdom Pseudomonadati; phylum Pseudomonadota; class Gammaproteobacteria; order Pseudomonadales; family Pseudomonadaceae; genus Pseudomonas; species Pseudomonas sp. SDO524_S393. The sequence continues at coordinate 6,800 of NZ_JBSVVZ010000116.1, forward strand.
GACTGCCTGCGCGCCGACGGGCGCAAGGTACCGATCGAACTGCGCCTGGTGCTGGTGTGGGATGAACACGGTGCGTTCGAAGGCATCCTCGGCGTTGGCCGCGACATCAGCCAGCAGCGCCGCGCCGAGAAAGACCTGCGCATGGCCGCAACGGTATTCGAACACTCCACCTCGGCGATCCTGATCACCGACCCTGCGGGTTATATCGTGCAGGCCAACGAGGCGTTCAGCCGGGTCAGCGGGTATGCGGTCAGCGACGTCCTCGACCAATTGCCGAACATGCTCACCGTCGACGAACAACAGGAAGCCCACCTGCGCTATGTGCTCAAGCAACTGCACCAGCACAGCACCTGGGAAGGCGAAGTCTGGCTCAAGCGCCGCAACGGCGAGCATTACCCGGCCTGGGTAGGCATTACTGCGGTGTTCGACGATGAAGGCGACCTGGCCAGTTACGTGTGCTTCTTCAGTGACATCAGCGAGCGCAAGGCCAGCGAGCAACGCATCCACCGCCTGGCCTATTACGACGCCCTGACCCACCTGCCCAACCGCACGTTGTTCCAGGACCGCCTGCACACCGCCTTGCAGGCGGCAGAGCGGCAGAAGTCGTGGGTGGTGCTGATGTTCCTCGACCTCGACCGCTTCAAACCGATCAACGACTCCCTGGGCCACGCCGCCGGCGACCGCATGCTCAAGGAAATGGCCACGCGCCTGCTCGGTTGCGTGGCCGAAGACGACACCGTGGCGCGCATGGGTGGCGACGAATTTACTTTGCTCCTGCAACCCCGGGTCAGCCGCGACATGGCGCTGAACCGCGCCATTCACGTGGCCGAGCAGATCCTGGCCAGCCTGGTGAAGCCGTTCGTGCTGGAGGGCCGTGAGTTCTTCGTGACCGCCAGTATCGGCATCGCCCTGAGCCCCCAGGACGGCAACGAACTCAGCCAGTTGATGAAAAACGCCGACACGGCGATGTATCACGCCAAGGAGCGCGGCAAGAACAACTTCCAGTTCTACCAGGCCGACATGAACGCCAGCGCCCTGGAGCGCCTGGAGCTGGAAAGCGACCTGCGCCACGCCCTGGACCAGAACGAATTCGTGCTCTATTACCAGCCGCAGTTCAGCGGCGACGGCAAACGCCTGACCGGCGCCGAAGCCCTGCTGCGCTGGCGCCATCCGCGCCGTGGCCTGGTGCCGCCGGGAGACTTCATACCGGTACTGGAAGAGTTGGGCCTGGTGGTGGACGTGGGCGACTGGGTGATCAGCGAAGCCTGTCGCCAGCTCAAGACCTGGCACCAGAACAAGGTGCGCGTGCCGAAAGTCTCGGTGAACATCTCGGCGCGGCAGTTCTCCGATGGCCAGTTGGGTACGCGTATCGCCACCATCCTCAAGGACACCGGCCTGCCGCCGGCGTGCCTGGAACTGGAGCTGACCGAAAGTATCCTGATGCGTGAAGTCAACGAAGCGATGCAGATCCTCGACAGCCTGAAGAACCTGGGCCTGAGCATCGCCGTAGACGACTTCGGCACCGGTTACTCCTCGCTCAACTACCTCAAGCAGTTCCCGATCGACGTGCTGAAGATCGACCGCACATTCGTCGATGGCCTGCCCTCCGGCGAACAGGACGCGCAGATCGCCCGCGCCATCATCGCCATGGCCCACAGCCTGAACCTGGCGGTGATCGCCGAAGGCGTGGAAACCCATGAGCAACTGGACTTCCTGCGCGAACATGGCTGCGACGAAGTGCAGGGTTACCTGTTCGGGCGACCAATGCCGGCGAACCGGTTCGAGGCGCAGTTCAGCAATGATGCCCTCTTCATGTTCGACTGAAGACCTGCTGTGGGGCTGATAGCCTCATCGCCGGCAAGCCAGCTCCCACACTTGGAATGCGTTCCCCTGTGGGAGCCGGGCTTGCCCGTGATGGGGCACTCACAGGCACCGCTTATCCACAGATGAACCCCGCTTGTCCGCGACATGATGTCCTTTCATATGCCATCTAAAACCCATTGGGTTAGAATGCCCTCCTTTTCTGCCCCCGATCCTTGAGGACCGCCATGTTCAGCCGTGATTTGACTATTGCCAAGTACGACGCCGATCTCTTTGCCGCCATGGAGCAAGAAGCCGTGCGCCAGGAAGAGCACATTGAGCTGATCGCTTCGGAAAACTACACCAGCCCAGCGGTGATGGAGGCTCAAGGTTCGGTCTTGACCAACAAGTACGCCGAAGGCTATCCGGGCAAGCGCTACTACGGTGGCTGCGAATACGTCGACGTGGTCGAGCAACTGGCCATCGACCGCGCCAAGGAACTGTTCGGCGCCGATTACGCCAACGTCCAGCCGCACGCCGGCTCCCAGGCCAACAGCGCCGTGTACCTGGCCCTGCTGCAAGGCGGCGACACCATCCTGGGCATGAGCCTGGCCCACGGCGGTCACCTGACCCACGGTGCCAGCGTTTCGTCTTCCGGCAAGCTGTACAACGCCGTTCAGTACGGTATCGACGCCAACGGCCTGATCGACTACGACGAAGTCGAGCGCCTGGCTGTTGAACACAAGCCAAAAATGATCGTGGCCGGTTTCTCGGCCTACTCGCAGGTGCTGGACTTCCCACGTTTCCGCGAAATCGCCGACAAAGTAGGCGCCTACCTGTTCGTCGACATGGCTCACGTAGCCGGTCTGGTGGCCGCGGGCGTCTACCCGAACCCGGTGCCTTTCGCTGACGTGGTGACCACCACCACCCACAAGACCCTGCGCGGTCCACGTGGCGGCCTGATTCTGGCGCGCGCCAACGCCGACATCGAGAAGAAACTGAACTCCGCGGTATTCCCGGGCGCCCAGGGTGGCCCGCTGGAGCACGTGATCGCTGCCAAGGCGATCTGCTTCAAGGAAGCACTGCAACCCGAGTTCAAGGCCTACCAGCAACAAGTGGTGAAAAACGCCCAGGCCATGGCCAGCGTGTTCATCGAGCGCGGTTTTGACGTGGTGTCCGGCGGTACCGAAAACCACCTGTTCCTGCTGTCCCTGATCAAACAGGACATCTCCGGTAAAGATGCCGACGCTGCCCTGGGCCGCGCCTTCATCACCGTGAACAAGAACTCGGTACCGAACGATCCACGTTCGCCGTTCGTCACCTCCGGCCTGCGCTTCGGCACCCCGGCGGTGACCACTCGTGGCTTCAAGGAAGCAGAGTGCAAGGAACTGGCTGGCTGGATCTGCGACATCCTGGCCGACCTGAACAACGAAGCGGTGATCGACGCGGTCCGCGAAAAGGTCAAGGCCATCTGCAAGAAGCTGCCGGTATACGGCGCCTGATAGCCATTGCCTGAATGAAAAGCCCGGCTCTTGAGCCGGGCTTTTTTATGGGCGATCCGGACTTGAAATACGGTCACCTGTGGGAGCTGGCTTGCCTGCGATGGCGGTGTAT
>NZ_JBSVVZ010000117.1:0-9942 GCF_054071875.1 Pseudomonas sp. SDO524_S393
AGGCAACGAATAGGTGGCTGATACACCGCTATCGCAGGCAAGCCAGCTCCCACAATGGGCTGTACTTCAGGTCGGGAGGGAACGATCGGTCAGGAAGGCGCATGTTCAGGGCGCTGTTGGCGCTGCGCGACCCAGAATTCCACCAGCTCGCGCAATTGCGACAGCTCCACCGGCTTGGCCATGTGCCCGTCCATCCCGGCCTGGCGCGCGCGTTCCTTGTGTTCCGACAGAATGTGCGCCGTGAGGGCCACGATCGGTGTACGGATCCGTTGGTGGCTCACCTCCCACGCCCGCAGTTGCTGGGTGGCGGAGAAACCATCGAGGATCGGCATTTCGCAGTCCATCAGCACCAGGTCGTAGCGCTGGGCTTTCATCGCCTCCAGCGCTTCTTCGCCGTTGCTGGCGGTGTCCGGGTTGAGGTTGAGCTTGCCGAGCATGCCGCGAATCACTTTGGTGGAGATGCTGTTGTCTTCGGCCACCAAAATGCGGAAGTCAGTGGGCACGGTCACGGCTGCCGGGGCGCTGAGGGCCTGGCGTGTGTGCGTGCCGCCTTTGCTGCGCTGGGTCAGCTCGTCGGCCAGGGTGGTCTTGAGCGTGTAGCCGGCCACCGGTTTGGCGAGGATGCGCTTGATCCCGCAATTGCGCGCGATGATCTTGCTCGGCGCGTTGCTGATGCCGGTGAGCATGATCAGCAGGATGTCGTGGTTCAGGCTCGGGTCTTCCTTGATCTTCGCCGCCAGTTGCATGCCGGTCATGCCGGGCATGTTCTGGTCCAGCAGCACCACGTCGAAGTAATCGCGCAGGTGCGCCTTGGTGCGCAACAGGGCCAGGGCTTCCTTGCCCGATGGCACGGCGCTGACGTTGAGGCCCCACGCCGTGCATTGCTGCACCAGCACCTTGCGGCAGGTGTCGTTGTCGTCCACCACCAGCACGCGCGCGCCCTTGAGCGGGCCGTCGAGGTCGGAGGTCGGATGCTCCAGTCGCTCCGGGTCCAGCGGCAGGGTCAGCCACAGGGTGCTGCCCTGGTGGCTGCCGCTCTTGATGCCGAACTCGCCGTTCATCAACAGGATGAGCTGGCGGGCGATGACCAGACCCAGGTGGCCGCTCAAGCGAGTGGCCGAGAGGAAGTTCTTGCTGTGCAATTCGCTGTGCAGCAGGGCGTCGCGCTCGGCGGCTTCCATCGGTACGCCACTGTCCTGCACGGCGATGCGCAGGCGTGGCTTGGTGCTGCGTTCGTCGAGGGCGACGACGATCAGCACTTCGCCCTCATCGGTTTTCTGCAGGGCATTTTCCAGCAGGCTCAACAGCGCCTGGCGCAGGCGCGTCGGGTCGCCACTGATCACGCGGGGCACCTGGGGCTGGATAAAGCTGATCAGCTCGACGTTCTGCTGTTCGGCCTTGGCGCGGAAGATGCTCAGGCAGTCTTCGATCAGCGCATTGAGGTCGAATTGCACGTCGTCCAGCTCGATCTGCCCTGACTCGAGCTTGGAGATATCGAGAATTTCGTTGATCAGCGTGAGCAGTTCATTGCCGGCGCTGTGGATGGTCTGCACGTAGTCGCGCTGTTTCACCGACAGGGGGGTGCCCAGCAGCAGTTCGGTCATGCCCAGCACGCCGTTCATCGGTGTGCGGATTTCGTGGCTGATCTTCGCCAGGAATTCGGCCTTGGCCGCGATTTCGGCGTTGCTGGCGGCCAGGTCGCGGCTGAGGCTGAAACGTGTCTCGACAATGGCGCGCTGGCGCTCGCCCAGGGCCAGGCTCATCAGCAGGCCGCTGAGGCAGATGAAACCGAGCAGGGTCACGATCAAGCCTTGCGGCGCCACCAAAGTGAGGCCAAGCAGGGCCGGCAGGATGATCAGCGTGCCGATGTTGAACACCACCATCGCCGCCACGAACAGGCGCGCGGGCCGGTAGCCTTTCTGCCAGTGGTAGGCCGAGACGAACAACATGCTCAGGCCCGCCAGGGCCACCAGGGCGTAGGTGATGATGTTCAGCGGCAGCGTGTTGACGAACAGCAGCAAGAGGCCGCACAGCACGATGAGCAGGATGTCGGCCATCAGCAGCTTGTTCAGCGGGTGCGGACCCAGGGGCATGAAGAAGCGATAGGCATACATCAGCCCGCAGGGCGCGGTCAGCAGCAGGGCGAGGTAGGCGCCCGGAGTCTGCACGGCGTGCCAGTTGGGCAACCACGGGCCCACCAGGTTGAGCAGCAGCGCCAGGCTGAGCATCAACAGCAGTTCGCAGGCCGCCAGCCACAGGCTGCTGCGGGAGCGGTGGTAGGCGAAGCGGGTGAGGTTGTGCAGGATCAGCATCAGCAGACAGCCGAACAGCAGGCCGTAGATCAGCGTCTGGTTCTGGTCGGCGGCGGCGAAGACTGCCGGTTCCAGGGTGATATAAGGGCGCAGCTCGTGTTCCGACACCAGGCGCAGATAGACCTCGAGGGGCTTCTGGCTCTGGGGCATCGGCAGCATGAAGTCGCTGCTGGGCAGCGGGCGCTCGGCCTGGGGCTGTCGGGTGCCGGTGCTTTGTTGCTCCACCAGGGTGTCGCCGTCGAGGACGTAGAGGCTCAGGTGGGACAGGTCGGGCGCGAAGACCCGCAGCAGTTGTTCGTGCTTGCCGGGTTGCAGTTTGAAGCGTACCCACAACGCGCCGTCCGGCGCCGCGGCGGTAATGCGGTCCAGTTCGATGGGGCTGAATTGGTTGGTGTAGCGGGTGGAACGGATGTCGCTCAGTTGCAGGTCGGCCTGTTCATCAAGCAATACTGCCCAGCCACTGCCTTGCGCGGCGGCCTGGGCCGGGAACAAGCAGAGCAGCGTCAGCAGACTGACTGTGAAACCTATGGCGATCCTGAGCCAGCGCACGGCGAAATCCCTTCGTAGGTTGATGCACGGGTTAACTATGCGCGGGGTGGCCTGCAAACGGCAAGGGCCTGGGGCCCTTGCCTGACCGAACGAATAGCTACTTACTGGTTCTCGCCACGTTCACGGGCAATGGCGCGATAGCCGATGTCCTTGCGGTAGAAACAGCCTTTCCAATCGATCTTCGCCGTCAGCGCGTACGCCTGTTGTTGCGCGGCGTCGACGCTGGCTCCCATCGCGGTGGCGCAGAGTACGCGGCCACCGGCGGTGACGACCTTGCCATCCTTGAGCGCGGTGCCGGCATGGAACACCTTGCCTTCCAGCGTAGCAGCCGCGTCCAGACCTTCAATCACGTCGCCCTTGGCGTAATCGGCCGGGTAGCCGCCGGCGGCCAGCACGATGCCGACGCTCGGACGTGGGTCCCATTGTGCTTCAACCTTGTCCAGGGCCTGGGCGAGGGCGGCTTCCACCAGCAGCACCAGGCTCGATTGCAGGCGCAGCATGACCGGCTGGGTTTCCGGGTCGCCGAAGCGGCAGTTGAACTCGATGACTTTCGGGTTGCCGGCCTTGTCGATCATCAGGCCGGCGTACAGGAAGCCGGTGTATACGTTGCCTTCATCGGCCATGCCGCGCACGGTCGGCCAGATCACCTGGTCCATCACGCGCTGGTGCACGTCGGCGGTGACCACCGGGGCAGGGGAGTAGGCACCCATGCCGCCGGTGTTCGGGCCGGTGTCGCCGTCGCCGACGCGTTTGTGGTCCTGGCTGGTGGCCATCGGCAGTACGTTCTTGCCGTCGACCATCACGATGAAGCTGGCTTCTTCGCCGTCGAGGAATTCCTCGATGACCACCCGCGAACCGGCGTCGCCAAAGGCGTTACCGGCGAGCATGTCGCGCACGGCGTCTTCGGCTTCCTGCAGGGTCATCGCCACGATCACGCCTTTGCCGGCGGCCAGGCCATCGGCCTTGATCACGATCGGTGCACCTTTTTCACGCAGGTAGGCCAGGGCCGGCTCGATCTCGGTAAAGTTCTGGTAGTCGGCGGTCGGGATCTTGTGACGCGCCAGGAAGTCCTTGGTGAACGCCTTGGAGCCTTCCAGCTGGGCAGCGCCAGCGGTCGGGCCGAAGCAGTCCAGGCCACGGCTGCGGAACAGGTCCACCACGCCGGCTACCAGCGGCACTTCCGGGCCGACGATGGTCAGGGACACGTTCTTTTCAGCGAAGTCGGCCAGTTGCTCAAGCGCCAGCACGTCGATGGCAACGTTCTCGCACTTGGCTTCGATGGCGGTGCCGGCGTTGCCGGGGGCGACAAAAACTTTCTGAACGCGTGGGTCCTGGGCAACTTTCCAGGCCAGGGCGTGTTCACGGCCACCGCTGCCAATGATCAAAACATTCATTTCAAAAACCTCGGATGACGCAAATTCTAGGGTACACCGTGGGCTGCTTTTCTGTGGGAGCTGGCTTGCCTGCGATACGGGCGACTCGGTGTATCGGATGCACCGAGTCGATGCCATCGCAGGCAAGCCAGCTCCCACACAAGCCAGGGCCCACCGGCTGTGTTGGATCAGTGGCGGAAGTGGCGCATGCCGGTGAACACCATGGCGATGCCGGCTTCGTCCGCTGCAGCGATCACTTCAGCATCACGCATCGAACCACCCGGCTGGATCACCGCGGTCACGCCGGCTTTCGCGGCGTTGTCCAGGCCGTCACGGAACGGGAAGAACGCATCGGAAGCCATTACCGAACCCACCACCTGCAAACCGGCGTGCTCGGCCTTGATCGCGGCGATGCGCGCGGAGTTCACGCGGCTCATCTGGCCGGCGCCGACACCGATGGTCTGGCGATTCTTGGCGTAGACGATGGCGTTGGATTTAACGTACTTGGCCACTTTCCAGGCGAAGATCAGGTCGTTGATCTCTTGCTCGGTCGGCGCGCGTTTGGTCACGACTTTCAGGTCTTGGCTGCCGATCATGCCGATGTCGCGGCTCTGCACCAGCAGGCCGCCGTTGACGCGCTTGTAGTCCCAGGCAGCGGCGCGGTCAGCCGACCACTCGCCACAGGCCAGCAGGCGGACGTTGGCTTTGGCCGCCACGATGGCGCGGGCTTCCTCGCTGACGCTTGGGGCGATGATCACTTCGACGAACTGACGGTCGACGATGGCCTTGGCGGTCTCGGCGTCCAGTTCACGGTTGAAGGCGATGATGCCGCCGAAGGCCGACTCGGTGTCGGTGGCGTAGGCCAGTTCGTAGGCCTGGCGGATACCGCCTTCTGCGTCCGGGCTGACGGCCACGCCGCACGGGTTGGCGTGCTTGACGATCACACAGGCCGGCTTGACGAAGCTCTTCACGCATTCCAGCGCGGCGTCGGTGTCGGCCACGTTGTTGTACGACAGCTCCTTGCCCTGCAGTTGGGTCGCGGTGGCGATACCCACTTCGGCAGGCTTGGCTTCCACGTAGAACGCCGCGCTCTGGTGCGGGTTCTCGCCGTAGCGCATTTCCTGGGCCTTGATGAACTGGCTGTTGAAGGTGCGCGGGAACTGGGTGCGGCCTTCGGTGCTGAGGGTGTCGGCGGCCTGGTTCACGGTGCCCATGTAGTTGGCGATCATGCCGTCGTAGGCGGCGGTGTGCTCGAACGCCTTGAGCATCAGGTCGAAGCGCTGGGCGTAGGTCAAACCGCCGGCCTTGAGGCTTTCCAGCACGTTGGCGTAGTCGCTGGCGTTGACCACGATGGCCACGTCTTTGTGGTTCTTGGCAGCCGAGCGCACCATGGTCGGGCCGCCGATATCGATGTTCTCGATGGCGGTCGGCAGGTCGCAGCCTGGCTTGTTGATGGTGGCTTCGAACGGGTAGAGGTTCACGGCGACCAGGTCGATCGGCTTGATGCCGTGTTCGGCCATGATCGCGTCATCGGTGCCGCGACGGCCCAGAATGCCGCCGTGGATTTTCGGGTGCAGGGTCTTGACCCGACCGTCCATCATTTCTGCGAAGCCGGTGTAGTCCGCCACTTCCACTGCGGCCACGCCGTTGTCCTGCAGCAGTTTGAAGGTCCCGCCCGTGGAGAGGATTTCCACGCCCAGGGCTTCCAGCTCCCGGGCAAATTCGAGGATGCCGGTCTTGTCGGAAACGCTGATCAAGGCGCGGCGGATCGGCAGGCGGGTAGTCTGGTCGGTCATTTCAATTTCCATCAAAAGCAAAGGAGTCAGCAAAAAAGGCGACCGTTTTTTACGCGGGCGCCTTTCTGGTTTGATTGAATGCTTACAGCAAATCGTATTGCTTGAGCTTTTTGCGCAGGGTGCCACGGTTGAGGCCCAGCAGCTCACTGGCTTTGGTCTGGTTGCCCTTGACGTAGTTCATCACGCTTTCGAGCAAGGGCGCCTCGACTTCGGAGAGCACCAGGTTGTACACGTCCGTGACTTGAGCGCCCTCAAGGTGGGCGAAATAATTGTGCAGCGCCTTCTCGACACTCCCGCGAAGGGTCTGGCCTTCTTCGCTCGGCGTGTTGAGGTGCTGTTTCAAATTGACGTTGTCGCTCACGGGTGTTGTTCCACTCACTAAAGTCTCGGTCATCATCGTCATGCGGCCACCCCCTCTCCGTCCCCTGTCCCCAGGCTCTTGTAACGCTCGCCGAAGAACTCACGAACGTTGGCGCACTGTGCTTCCCTATCATCCAAACGATTGAAGTGGGCGCGAAACTCCCTGGCGCCCGGCAGGGTTGCGAGATACCAGCCGACATGCTTGCGAGCAATGCGTACTCCCATCACGTCTCCATAGAAGGCGTGCAGGGCGGCCAGATGCTCTAGCAGAATACGTTCCACCTCGATCAGCTCCGGTGCCGGCAGGATGTCGCCGGTACGCAGAAAATGCTCGATCTCACGAAAAATCCATGGACGCCCCTGGGCGGCCCGGCCAATCAACAGGCCGTCGGCACCGGTGGCGTGCAGCACGCGCCGGGCTTTCTCGGCCGAGTCGATATCGCCATTGGCAAACACCGGCATCGACACCGCCTGCTTGATCGCGGCAATGGTGTCGTACTCGGCTTCACCGGTGTACAGATCGGCGCGGGTGCGGCCATGCACCGCCAGCGCTGTAATACCCGCCTGCTCGGCGATCTTCGCCACCGTCAGGCCATTCTTGTTCTCCCGGTCCCAGCCGGTGCGAATCTTCAGGGTGACCGGCACATCGACTGCGGCGACAACGGCCTGCAGGATCTCGGCAACCAACTGCTCATCTTTCAACAGGGCGGAACCGGCGGCCTTGTTGCAGACCTTCTTGGCCGGGCAACCCATGTTGATGTCAATGATCTGCGCCCCCAACTCCACGTTGGCCCGGGCCGCATCCGCCAGCATTTGCGCATCACCGCCGGCGATCTGTACCGAGCGTGGCTCGGGATCACCTTCGTGAATCATGCGCATCCGCGACTTGCGGGTGTTCCACAAACTCATGTCGCTGGTGACCATTTCCGAGACTACAAGGCCCGCGCCCAATCGTTTGCACAACTGACGAAAGGGCTGGTCGGTGACGCCCGCCATCGGGGCGAGAATCAAGCCGTTCTGCAATGTGTATGGGCCGATGCGTACCGCCGACATAGGACTTCCCTGTTGTGGGGCCGGATCATTAGAGTTCGAAAAAGGGTTGGCATGATACCCGCTCTCGATGACTGGATAAAGGCTGAATTGGATAAAATCTGAGCAGTTATTTCTTTATCGCCGCCGGTTTGGTTGCGCAAGGCGAAGTCAATAATCTGCCGTCAAACGCTCGAAGCCTGAACCGATTCACTCGGGTGAATGGAAACTCAGGCTGTAATTCACGGCTTTATTGCCTGGATCGAGGATATCCAGGGAAATATGGATGGGCGTCTGCGAGGGCATTTCGCTGACGCCGGCCAGTTCGCCGCTGAGGTATTCGGCGGGTTTGAAGCGACGACTGGCAATCAGGCTGCCGTTCAGGTCGGCGAAACGCAGCTCCAGCAGCGGGAAGGGCTGGGAGAAGGTGGCGCGGTTGTAGATGATCGCATCCACCACCAGCGCACCGGCGAAGTCCGGATGGCTGCGCACCACCAGGTTGCTGCTCTTGATATGGGCGATGTCGACCCGCGATGGCACGGTGCAGCCCAGTTTCGGGCACAGCTCTTGAAACCATGGGCGGTAGGCGTCCTGGCGGGCCAGGTCGTCGAACTGATAGGCGATGAACTGCCCGGCAAGGCCGGCGGCGGCGATCAGCACCAGCAGCAGCCAGATCAGGCGACGGCCCCAGCCCGACGGGCGTTTTTGTGCGTACAGGTGCAGCGGGTCGTCTTCCAGGTCCTGAAGCACGTCGTCGTGGACACTGGCTTCGGCGCGCGGGCGCTTGCGACGGGGCAGGATGCGTTCTTCGGGCTCGGGGTCCGCCGCCGGGGTCAAGGGCGTGAACGGCGGGTCGATGTCGTCATCTTCCGGCGTTGAGCGCAGTGGCGGCTCGTCGTCGATACCGTCGGCGTGAAACGACATGGACGGTTCGGTGCGCTCCCGGGGCGCGGGAGTGGTCGCGGGTTCAGGTTCGTCTTGCGCGGCCTGGATTCGCTCTTGCGGCGGCTCGCTGAACAGGCTGGCCGCCCACTTTTCTTCCTCGGCCTTGACCGTGTCACGGCTGGCGCTGAGGCTGTCATCCTTTTGTCGGCGGTCGTTGCCCGGCTGACGGCGTTCCGCGCCGACGGGCAAGGTGTGCTGAATCTCGCGGCGTTCCAGCTTGGCCAGTTCTTCGTCCAGGTCCAGGTTGTCCAGGTCCAGCTCTTCGGCGGTCCACTGCTTCTGGCTGATGGCCCGCGGCGCCTCGGCGGTTGGTGTTTCCGGCGACGACGATTGTGGTGCAGGTCCGCCGGCTCGCTGTTCGAGCAACTGGCGAGCGGCGTTGAACACTTGCAGGCACGAGCCGCAGCGAACCACGCCACGGGCCACGCTCAATTGAGCATGGCTGACGCGAAAGCGAGCTTGGCAATGCGGGCACTGGGTGACGAAACTGTCGGTCATGCGGCCATCCGATTCAGGCAAGCGCTTATTCTAGCGCCGACGACCGCTGATGCGTACCCAGCCGTCGCGGTTGGCGATCGGGTCCAGGTCGAAATCCTGCGCATAGGCGGCGGCCACGTCTTCACCCTGCTCGGCGAGGATGCCCGACAGCGCCAGGCGGCCGCCCGGCTTGACCAGGCTCGACAGCTGCGGCGCCAGGGAGACCAGCGGCCCGGCGAGGATATTGGCCACCAGCACGTCAGCCTGTACCTGGGGCAATTGCTCCGGCAGGTAGAGCGGGAACTTGAGCTCAGGGATGTTGTTGCGCCCGGCGTTGTCGCGGGAAGCCTCCAGGGCCTGCACGTCGATATCGGTACCCACGGCCTCCTTGGCGCCCAACAACAGGGCGGCAATCGCCAGGATCCCCGAGCCGCAGCCGAAGTCCAGCACGTGGCTGTCGGTCAGGTCCTGGCCGTCCAGCCATTCCAGGCACAGTGCGGTGGTGGGGTGGGTGCCGGTGCCGAAGGCCAGGCCCGGGTCCAGCAGCAGGTTGACGGCGCCAGGCTCCGGCGCAGCGTGCCAGCTCGGCACGATCCACAGGCGCTGGCCGAAGCGCATCGGTTGGAAGTTGTCCATCCAGCTGCGTTCCCAGTCCTGGTCTTCGATGACTTCGCTGTGATGTTCCGGCAAAGGGCCGCCAGTGAGCAGTTCCATGTGGGCCAGCACGGCGGCAGCGTCGGTGCCGTCTTCGAACAGGGCCAGCAAATGGGTGTGGGACCACAGTGGAGTGGTGTTCAGTTCCGGCTCGAAGATCGGCTGGTCTTCGGCGTCCATGAATGTGACGGACACGGCGCCCACTTCGAGGAACGCGTCTTCATAGGTTTCGGCTTGTTCTGGGCTGATGGCGAGACGGACTTGCAGCCAAGGCATGGCGGGCACCTTTGAAAAAATGAGTGTGCAGCGGGGAGAGGCTGCGAAAGCGCGCAAGTTTACGCGAGCGACGGGCAGAAGACGACTGTCCAAAGGGCGACACCGATCAAATGTGGGAGCGGGCTTGCTCGCGAATGCGGTGTGTCAGTCAACGCATCCGTCACTGGCCCA
>NZ_JBSVVZ010000118.1:0-9245 GCF_054071875.1 Pseudomonas sp. SDO524_S393
ACCACCGCATTCGCGAGCAAGCCCGCTCCCACATGTAAATCAGGGTTCAGACTTCGGGAAGGGTCGCGCCACCATCCACCACCAGGGTCTGCCCGGTGATGTAGCCAGCGAGGTCGGAAGCGAGGAACAACATCGCCCCGGCGATATCCGCCGCGGCGCCCAGACGCCCCAGGGGCACGCGGCTGGCGATGCTGTCATTGAGTGCAGCGTCACCCAGGTTGCCCATGGCGGGCGTGGCGATCATGCCCGGTTCCACGCCGTTGACCCGCACATTCAGCGGCGCCAGTTCCAGCGCCGCATTGCGGATAAACCCGTTGACCCCGGCCTTGGACGCCGCGTAGTGAGTGAGCCCCGGATAGCCGACGCGGTTGCCGGTCACCGATGACGTCACCAGCACGCAACCCCGGCCTTGCGCGCGAAACACCGGCAAGGCCGCCTGGGTCAGCCAGAACAGCGCCGACAGGTTCACATCCAGGGTGCGTTGCAGGATCGCCGGAGTGATGTCGGCGAAGGCCGTCAGCGGAAAGTACCCGGCGTTGTGCACCAGGATATCCAACTGCGGCAGCCCGTGAACGCAGTCAGACACCGCCTGCGCGTCTGCCAGGTCGACGCCCGCCGCTTCCACGCGATGACCCTGTGAGCACAGCGTGGTGGCCACCTCCCGCGCCTGTTCCAACTGGCGGTCGGCGATCACCACCCGGGCGCCGCGCCGGGCAAATGCCTCGACGATCCCGCGCCCGATGCCCTGCGCACCGCCGGTGACCAGCACCACGCGGTCGCTGAAATCCAGGTCATTGGCCATGGGCACTCTCCAGATGAGCGAAGGCCAGCGTCGGCACATCGACAATGCTCGACCCACCGTCGGCCACCAGCGTCGCGCCGGTGATGATCGACGCATCACTGGACGCCAGAAAGCGACAGACCCGAGCGATTTCCTCGGCACTGGCCGCGCGGCGCAACGGCACGTCGGCACAGACCCGGGCGTACGCCTGCTGCAAGGTATCGCCATAGGCGTCCATCAGCGGCTGCATCTCGGCATCGGCCATGGGCGTCCGTACCCAGCCGGGGCACACCGCGTTTACCCGCACGCCGTGGGGGCCGTAGTCCCGCGCCAGCGAGCGATTGAGCCCCAGCAGTGCGTGCTTGGCCGTGGTGTAGCCGCACACTTCGGGGCCGGCTGACAGGGAGGCGATGGAGCCGATCAGCACGATGTTCCCGGCGCTTTCCTGCAACAGCGGCAGGCATGCACGGGCACTGTAGAACGCGCTGTCGAGGTTGCTGCGCAACGCGCTTTCCCAGGTGAAAGGGCTGGTCTCGGTTGCCGTGCCCAGGCCATGGCCGCCGGCGCACGCCAGCAGCACATCGAGGCGCCCGTACTGCGCGCGGATCTGCCGGATGAAGTCCTCCCAGGTGTCCGGGCAAGCCGCATCGCCCACCAGCACCAGGCCGCCGGTGTCCCGCGCCACCGCTTCCAGCGGCTCACGGCGCCGGCCCACCAACGCCAAGCGTGCGCCTGCCTCGGCGTACAGGCGGGCGCAGGCGGCGCCGATCCCGGTGCCGGCGCCGGTGATGACCACCGTGCGCGGCTCAGTCACGGGGATACTCCGTGCGGTTGAGCACCTGGCAATAGGAACTGATCGGGAAGTTCGACAACGCATCGAACGAGGCCCCGGCATAGCCGAAGATCTTGCCGTCGCTGCGGTGCTGTTGCAGGTCGATCAGCACCAGGCCCAGGGTCGGCACGATCTTCTCTTGCCACACGAACAGGTACAGCTGTTCGGCGATCTTGTAGTAATGGCAGCGGTCGGTGTCGCACAGGCCTTGCTCCACGCCCTTCAGGCATTGCCAGGCGTAGAAGCGTTCATTGAGGTAGATGTGCTCGTAGACTTCGCTGGGGCTGTAGCGGTACTGGTTGCGCAGGCCCACCAGTTCGTCGGTGGGCGCATGCAGGCAGTGGCCGGCCTGCCAGGGGCGGTCGAGGCTGCCGTGCAGAAACTCCGCCTGCACCGAGGTCAGCGGCTTGCCGGCCAGGGCACGGTGGTAGAGGCCTTCCCGGGTGTCCTGCGGCGTGGGCAGGCCGCCGATCACGGCAGTGAACGAGGCCGCTGCGGTGTCCAGCACCAGGCTGATCGACCAGCTCTGCCCGGCCTCCTGCTTGATGAAATCCACCAGGTACAGTCCCGGGCGAATCGAGGTGGCGCGGTAGGGTGCGCGACCGCTGGAATGCCCGTCGGCGGCGTGCCAGGCGAGGGTGTCCTGCTCGAAACGGTGTTCGATCCGCCAGCCATTGGCGAAGTGCAGGGTGAACGTCTGGCCGGCCAGGTCGGCCAGGTTCGGCAGGATAAACGCCTGCGGCGCGAAACCATCGGCCAGTGCGCCGACGGTGATCCAGTCTGAAGGGTTCGACATGGCAATGCCTCCCTTAAACGACGGCGAAGTAGTGTTTGACGAAGCTCTCGCTGACCACGTCCCACAGTACCGGCGTGCCTTTGGTCACGAACCAGCTGTCGCCGGCCTTGTAGCGCGTGGTCTGGCCGGTGGACTCGTCGGTGAGCGCCACTTCGCCGGTGACCACGGTGGCTTGTTCGGTGAACGGGTAGACCATGCGGAACTTGCCTTGGGTGGTGCCGAAGTAGGCACTGCTGACGGCATCGGTGGGGGCGCCGAAGGTCATCTTGCCGAAGGCACGCACGTCGCCTTCGAGTATCTCGGAGCCGAGGTCGGCCACGGTGCCCCAGGCGTCGAGTTCCGACAGCTGGATGTTGTGTTTGAGGGCGGTAAGGGTCATGGCAGTTGCTCCAGTTGAGTCATGAGGGTTAGCGGCGACCGTTCCAGAAACCGGAAAGCTGGTGCCAGGATTTGCCCGCCGTCAGGATCAGCGGGCGGACCGTGTCTTTGCCGACGATGGTCGGGCGACGGATGGAACTGATCAGGTCATAACGGGGCGAGCCTTCGCTCATGCCTTCGGCCAGGACCTTGCAGATGATGTGGCTGGGGGTGACGCCAAAGCCGGAATAACCCTGTACGAAGAACGCATTGCTGCGCCCCGGCAGCGTGCCGATCTGCGGGAACAGGTTGGGGCTGCATGCCATCGGGCCGCCCCAGGCCAGGTCGATTTTCACGTCCTTGAGGTAGGGGAAAATCTTCAACATGAGGTTGCGGTTCCACGCCTTGAGGTCGCCGGGGATATGCTCCACCAACGGTGTGGCGGCGCCGAACAGCAGGCGGTTCTCGTTGGTGACGCGGTAGTAGTCGATCACTGGGCGGATATCGCTGTAGGCCCCGCGGATCGGGCTGATGCGCTGGATCAGCTCTTCGGACAGCGGCTCGGTCATCATCTGGAACGCGTAGGTGTTGATGGTCGAGCGGTGCAGTTCCGGCTCCAGCTTGTTGAGGAAACTGTCGCAGGCCCACAGCAACTTGCTGGCGCGTACCGAACCGCGACCGGTGCGCACGGTGATGCGTTCGCCGTAGCTGACGTCCAGTGCCGGGCTGTTCTCGAAGATCCGCACGCCATGGCCGGCCAGTGCGGTGGCTTCGCCCAGCAACAGGTTGAGCGAGTGCACGTGCCCGCCGCCCATGTGCAGCAAGGCGCTGCTGTAGGCCTTGGACCCGATGATCTGCTGCACGTCGGAGCCGCCGAGAAAGCGGATCTCGTGCTGACTGTTGATCGACTTGAAATCTTTTTCCCAGGCGCGCAGGGTTTTTTCCTGGCGGGCGTTGAAGCCCATGTAGCCGTAGCCGTGGCAGAAGTCTGCGTCGATGTTGTACTTGGCGATGCGGTTCTTGATGATGTCGGCGCCCAGGTCGCTGATCTCGAACACCTGGCGCAGGCCGTCTTCACCCACGTCCTTCTTGATCTTCTCCAGGTCATGGCCGATGCCGGCCATGATCTGCCCGCCGTTGCGCCCGGTGCCGCCGAAGCCCAGGTAGCGCGCTTCGAGCACGACGATGTTGGTGATGCCTTTTTCCGCCAGTTCCAAGGCCGTGTTGATACCGGAGAAACCGCCGCCGATGACCACGACGTCGGCGTCGATGTCCTGTTCCAGGGTGGGGAAGCTGAGGTTGTATTTCTTGGTGGCGGTGTAATACGTGGGGGTTTCGATGTTGATCATGGCGCAGCCTGAAAAGGTGAAGGAAGGCTCTAAAGCGGATGCCTCCATTAGGGGCCCTGACGGGAGGGAAGTCTTGATCCTGCCTGCCCGGGCTTTTGATTCAGCGCGCCATGGGCGGTGGGACAAACAAGTTATAGCGCGCTCGGCGGCAGGGAATGCTAGAATTTCGTTAAATTATTAACTAAATACCCCGTGACCCTGATCCCTATGCCCAAACCTCGACAGTCCCTGACCCTGGCCTTGCTGCAAGCGCGTGAGGCCGCGATGAGTTTTTTCCGCCCGTCCCTGAACGAACACGGCTTGACCGAACAGCAATGGCGCATCATCCGCATCCTTGAGCAACACGGTGAGCTGGAGATTTACCAACTGGCCGACCTGGCCTGCATCCTCAAACCGAGCATGACCGGCGTGCTGGTACGCATGGAAACCGCCGGCATGGTGCACCGACGCAAGGCGGAACAAGACCAGCGCCGCGTGCTGGTGACCCTGGCCGACAAGGGCAAGGCGAGTTTCGAGTCCATGAGCCAGTGCATGGAAGCCAACTACCAGCGCCTGCAGGACCAGTTGGGCGAACAGAAATTGCAGACCCTGCTGGGCCTGCTGGATGACTTGAAGCACATCAACCTCAAGCGCTGAGTCAATTTCCCGGGCACTGAGGATCAAAATGTGGGAGCGGGCTTGCTCGCGAATGCGGTGTATCAGTCACCGAATGCGCTGGCGGATCCACTGCCTTCGCGAGCAAGCCCGCTCCCACAGGGGACCTCAGTACACACCGCCTGTTTGGGTGGCCTCGGGAATGCCTTTGAACTTCCCGGCCAGCGCCTGCAACCCGCGCATCAACACCGTGGTGTCCACGCCTACCGCGACAAAGGTCGCACCCAACTCGATAGAGCGCCGCGCGAGGCTTTCATCGGCACTGAGAATCCCTGCTGCCTTGCCCGACTGCACGATGCGTTGTATCGCGTCTTCAATCGCCGCCTGCACCTCAGGGTGCCCGGGGTTGCCACGGTGGCCCATCGACGCACTCAAGTCCGCCGGGCCGATGAACACGCCGTCCACACCCTCGACGGCGGCAATCTCATCCAGGTTCGCCAGGCCTTCAAGGTTTTCGATCTGCACCAGCAGGCACATCTGTTCATCCGCCAAATCGAGGTAACCGGGGATGCTGTTCCAGCGCGAAGCCCGCGCCAATGCACTGCCCACACCCCGGATCCCTCGGGGCGGGTAGCGCAGGGCGCGCACCAGCTCGCGGGCCTGGGCGGCGCTTTCGACCATGGGCACCAGCAGGGTCTGGGCGCCGATGTCCAGCAGTTGCTTGATCAGCGCACTGTCGCCGATCACCGGACGGATCAGCGCCTGGCTGGGGTAGGGCGCCACCGCCTGCAACTGGCCGAGCATCCCTTGCAGGTGATTGGGCGCGTGTTCGCCGTCGATCAGCAGCCAGTCGAAGCCGGCGTTGGCGGCCAGCTCCGCGCAGTACGCATCGGCCAGGCCGAGCCACAGGCCGATCTGTACGTCGCCGTTGCACAGGCGTTGTTTGAAGCGGTTGACGGGCATGTCCATGACAGTTCTCCAGGGTCAGACGAAGCGGCAGGCGATCGACCCCAGCAGGTCGTAGTCGACATGGAAGGTGTCGCCCGGGCTGGCGGCGACCGGGCGGGTGAACGAGCCGCCGAGGATGATCTGGCCCGGCAGCAGGGTCACGTCATAGGGCGCCAGTTTGTTGGCCAGCCAGGCCACGCCCTTGGCCGGGTGATTGAGCACCGCAGCCGAGACGCCGGACTCCTCGATCACGCCGTTGCGATACAGCACCGCCGGCACTTTGCGCAGGTCGATATCCGCAGGGCGCACGGCACGGCCACCGAGCACTACGCCAGCGTTGGCGGCGTTGTCGGAGATGGTGTCGAACACCTTGCGGGTCGCGTTTGTCTGCGGATCGATCTGCTGGATGCGCGCGTCGATGATTTCCAGCGCCGGGATCACCCACTCGGTGGCGTCGAGTACATCGAACACTGTGCAGTTCGGCCCCTTGAGTGGTTTGCCGAGAATGAACGCCAGCTCCACTTCCACCCGCGGCACGATGAAGCGTTCGAAGGGAATGTCACTGCCTTCGTCGAAAAACATGTCATCGAGCAACGCGCCGTAATCCGGTTCGGTGATGTTCGACGATACCTGCATGGCCCGCGAGGTGAGGCCGATCTTGTGGCCCTTCAACGTGCGGCCATCCTGGATCTTCTGCGCAACCCAGGCACGCTGGATCGCATAGGCGTCCTCGATGGTGATGCCCGGGTAGTCGAGGGAAAACTGGCGTACCTGTTCGCGGTTGCGTTCGGCGCGGTCGAGGCTGGCAGCGGCTGCGAGGATTTGCTGGGAGTCGAGCATGGCGACGGTCCTTAGTGCGGGTTGACGATGGTGGCGTGGGTGCGCAGCACCAGCAGGCCACCGAGGGCGATAAACAGGGCGAGTACGTACAGCGCCAGGCTGGCGCTCTGGGTGGCGTCGCGCATCCAGCCGATCAGGTAGGGCGCGAGGAACGCGGCGACGCTGCCGAACGAACTGATCATGGCGATGCCGGCGGCCTGGGTGGTGTGGGAGAGGAACGCCGGCGGCAGTTGCCAGAACATCGGCAGGGCTGCGCTGGCGCCCATGCCGGCAACCACCAGGCCGCCCATCACCGGCAGCGGGTTGTCCGGCGCCAAGCCGGCCACGGCGATGCCGACGGCGGCCATCAGCAATGGCACGCACAGGTGCCAGCGGCGTTCGCGGTGACGGTCGGACGAACGCCCGCAGCCGAGCATGAAAAAACAGCCGGCCAGATAGGGTACGGCGCTGAGCAGGCCGACCTGGCTGTCGCGACCGATGCCGGCGCCGTGGATCAGTGTCGGCATCCAGAACGCCAGGGTGTTCACCGCCAGCATCACGGCGAAATACACCGCCACCAGCAACCACACGTGCGGGTCACGCAGGATGCCGCCGAACGAGGTGATGGTCTTGCGTTGTTCTTCGCTGCGTAACTGGTCGCCGAGCTGCTGCTTTTGCTCGGTGGTCAGCCAGTGCACCGACTCGAAACTGTCCGGCAAGCCTTTGAGCACCACCAGGCCCAGCAACACCACCGGCAGCCCTTCGATCAGGAACATCCACTGCCAGCCGCGCAGGCCGCCAACGGCATGGAAATGTTCGAGGATCGCCCCGGACAACGGCCCGCCCAGCACGCCGGCCATGGGCACGGCGATGGCGAACAGCGCCGTGACCTGGGCCCGCCGTCGCGCCGGATACCAGCGGTTGAGGTACACCAGGATCCCCGGAAAAAAACCGGCCTCGGCCACCCCCAGCAAAAAGCGCAGCACGTAGAAGCCCCGGGCGCTTTCCACCCACAGCATGCCGGTGGACAACAGCCCCCACACCACCATCAGGCTGGCGATCCAGCGCCGTGGCCCGACGCGGTCCAGCGCCAGGTTGCTGGGTACCCCGAACAAGGCGTAGGCGATGAAAAACAGTCCGGCGCCGAAGCCGTACACCGTGTCGCTGAAGTGCAGGTCGCTGCTCATCTGCACCTTGGCAAAACCGATGTTGATGCGGTCCAGATGGGCGAACAGGTAGCACACCAACAACAGTGGCATCAGGCGCCAGGTCACCAAACGATGGGTGCGGTCGTGCTCGACCAGCGTGCGGCTGGCCGTGGAATGGGCTGTGCTCATAGTCTTGTACTTTTTGTCTGAGTGGCCGTGGATATAAGCCCCTGCAGGAGCTGGCAAGCCAGCTCCTACAGGGAGGTGTGTTGACTCAGGAAGTCATGCACGTTGTTCTGCTTGAAATTCAATTGCGGGTGCAGTTCGACCATCTCGAACGACAGCGCCAGCAGGCGTTGCGCCTGCAACTCGGCAAAGTGTGCGGTGATCACCGCGAACACCGCTTCGGCCACCGCCTGGCGCGTGGCCAGGTCACGGCCATGGCCGATCTTGAGGGTCATGTGCACGAAGGCATAATCGTGTTTGCCATCGGCCATGCGCCAGGTGTCGAGGCGTACCGCCCGGCTGCGGATGCCGCCCAGGGGGAACACGCCACTGTCCCCCAATACGCGGTGGATCCTCTCGAACAGGCCGGGCAGGTCGGCCTGTGCTTCGAGGTTGTCGGTGTACTCGGCGATAAAGTGCGGCATGGGTTTCTCCCGTTTCTACAGTGGGAAAATCGCGTTGACCTGACCGGTGCCCGAACTACCGAACGGCGGCGTGATGATCTCCGCCGGCTTGGCATAGTCCGGCCCGCCGAGCAGCCCCAGGAGCATGGCAGTGTCGTGCATCTTGCCTTCGCCGAAGCAATGTTCGGCGTAGTCCGGCAGCATCGCGCAGAACTCCTTGAAGCGGCCCTGCTTCCACAGCTCCACCACGTGCAGGTCCACTTGTTTGTCGAACTCGCGGGTCCAGTTGTGGATATTGGCTTCGGCCTGGCGGTCGTCCGAGAAACGGTGGGACAACGAACCCGACGCCAGCACCAGCACCTTGCGGTCGCTCTTCTCGATGGCCCGGCGCACGGCGGCGCCAAACGCAAAGCTGTCTTCCAGGCGATGCCAGGCGCACCAGGCGGCGATGGAGATGACCTTGAATTTCTCGTCCTCCGGCACACCCATGTGCATATAGCGCATGGGCACCAGCGTGCCGTACTCCAGCTCCAGGCTCGGGATGTTGTGGGCCATGCTGCGCACGCCGGCTTCGTTGGCCTCGGCGGCGATCAGTTCGCCCAGCCCGGGGCAGCCGGGGTACGCGTACTCCATGTTCTTGATGAAGTGCGGCAGCTCGTTGCTCGTGTAGGTGCCCTGGAATCGCTCGCCACAGTTGACGTGGTAACCGCTGTTGACCAGCCAGTGCACGTCGAACACCACCGCCGTGTCGGCGCCCAGTTCGCGGGCACGCCGACCGATCTCCTTGTGCCCGGCAATCGCCGCTTCGCGACAGCCGTGATGCTTGCCGGGCAACTCCGACAGGTACATCGACGGTACGTGGCAGATCTTCGCTGCCAGGACCACTTCGCCCATGATGATTCTCCTGAATACTTGTTCTTGTAAGGCCAGCGCGATCCTTGTGGGAGCCGGGCTTGCCCGCGATGCAGGCGACGCGGTGTTTCAGATGCAGC
>NZ_JBSVVZ010000119.1:0-9232 GCF_054071875.1 Pseudomonas sp. SDO524_S393
CGGTGTATCAGGCCTACCGAGGTGATGCTATCGCAGGCAAGCCAGCTCCCACACAGACCAGCTCCCACCTTTGAGACCAGTCGTGTTTTGAAGATTGAGTTCCATCCGGCAATTGAATGCCAAACAACACAACAATAAAAAGATCCGAGGTGTTGCATGACCGAGTTAGCCGAACCGCAGATTCCCGCCGCACCCGCCCTGGTGCGGCTGCCCCTCTTGCAACTGATTCTGGTAGGCCTGCAACACGTCTTGCTGATGTACGGTGGCGCGGTCGCCGTGCCCCTGATCATTGGCCAGGCCGCCGGCCTCAGCCGTGAAGAAATCGCTTTTCTGATCAACGCCGACCTGCTGGTGGCCGGTATCGCCACCCTGGTGCAGTCGTTCGGCATCGGGCCGGTGGGCATTCGCATGCCCGTGATGATGGGGGCCAGCTTTGCCGCCGTCGGCAGCATGGTGGCCATGGCCGGCATGCCGGGTATCGGCTTGCAGGGGATCTTCGGGGCGACCATCGCGGCCGGATTCTTCGGCATGCTCATCGCGCCGTTCATGTCCAAGGTTGTACGCTTCTTCCCGCCGCTGGTGACCGGCACCGTGATCACCGCCATCGGCCTGTCGCTGTTTCCCGTGGCCGTGAACTGGGCCGGGGGCGGCAGTGCCGCGGCGACGTTTGGCTCGCCGGTCTACCTGGCCATCGCCGCCCTGGTACTGGCGACCATCCTGCTGATCAACCGCTTCATGCGCGGCTTCTGGGTGAACATCTCGGTCTTGATCGGTATGGGCCTGGGCTACGCGTTGTGCGGGGCCATTGGCATGGTCGACCTCAGCGGCCTGGCCCGGGCACCGTGGGTGCAGGTGGTGACACCGCTGCATTTCGGCATGCCCAAGTTCGAGCTCGCGCCGATCCTGTCGATGTGCCTGGTGGTGGTGATCATCTTTGTCGAGTCCACCGGGATGTTCCTGGCCCTGGGCAAGATCACCGGCCAGGACGTCACGCCAAAGATGCTGCGCCGAGGCTTGCTGTGCGATGCCGGTGCGTCGTTCTTTGCCGGCTTCTTCAACACCTTCACCCATTCCTCGTTCGCGCAGAACATCGGCCTGGTGCAAATGACCGGCGTGCGCTGCCGCTCTGTGACGATGATGGCCGGGGTGTTCCTGATCGTGCTCAGCCTGCTGCCCAAAGCGGCTTACCTGGTGGCGTCGATTCCGCCGGCGGTGCTCGGCGGCGCGGCCATCGCCATGTTCGGCATGGTCGCGGCCACCGGGATCAAGATCCTGCAGGAAGCCGACATCGCCGACCGTCGCAACCAACTGCTGGTGGCAGTGAGCATCGGCATGGGCCTGATCCCGGTGGTGCGCCCGGAATTCTTCGCGCAGTTGCCACTGTGGATGAGCCCGATTACCCACAGCGGCATCGCCATGGCCACCCTCAGCGCGTTATCGCTGAATGTGCTGTTCAACATTCTCGGCGGTTCGGAACGACCTGCCGTCGCCCATACGCATTGATTCCTTCGTTCAAACAAAAACAATAACGAAACAGGGAACATCCACATGCACACCCTTCACCTGGGGCCGGCCACGAGCCGTGCCCCATTCTCGCCCCGCGCGCGCTGTAACGGCGCACTTGAGCCAAGGCATGGGAGCCAGTATTCTCCGCGCCCGCTCGAATCGACTCAAAAAAAAACAGCGAATGTAAAAGCTGACTGCAAGGCCAACTTATCCCGGCCTATTGTCTGCGGCCAAAACACGCAAAAGTCCCCTGAATTCGACTGCATCCGATGCAGCCGACGGGGATTTTTTGGCTTTTTGAAAGCCTTGGCGCGGCGCTTGCTAAAAGCATCAAAGCTGACCGAATAGACGATTTTTGCAGCGAACCAAAAGGCGCCACACCAGAGCGCCTGCGTAGAAGAAAAACCATAAAACCTTAACTCGGGAGCAACCGAATGAAACCTATGTTCAAAGGCCTGATGCTGGCGGGATCCCTGCTGGCCGGCGGCCAGGCCGTGGCCGGTGATTTGTTGCAGTGGCAGAACAACAGCCTGACCTACCTGTGGGGCAAGAGCTTCACCGTCAACCCGCAGATCCAGCAAACCGTCACGTTCGAGCACGCCGACGCCTGGAAGTACGGCGACAACTTTTTCTTCCTCGACCGCATCTTCTACAACGGCAAGGAAGACGGAAATGTCGGCCCGAACACCTACTACGGTGAGTTCAGCCCGCGCCTGTCGTTCGGCAAGATTCTGGACAAGGACCTGTCCCTGGGCCCGGTGAAAGATGTGCTGCTGGCGTTCACCTACGAGTTCGGCGAAGGCGATAACGAGTCGTACCTGCTGGGTCCGGGCTTCGACCTGAACATCCCCGGCTTCGACTACTTCCAGTTGAACTTCTACCAGCGCCAGACTGAAGGCAATCGTCCGGGTGACGGCGTGTGGCAGATCACCCCGGTGTGGTCATACACCCTTCCGGTGGGCAACTCCGACGTGCTGATCGACGGTTTCATGGACTGGGTGACCGACAACGACAAAAACGCCCGTGGCACTTACCACGCCAACCTGCACTTCAACCCGCAGGTCAAATACGACCTCGGCAAAGCGCTGCACTGGGGCGACAAGCAGTTGTACGTGGGCTTCGAATACGACTACTGGAAGAACAAGTACGGGATCGAAGATTCGGGCGCATTCAAGACCAACCAGAACACCGCGAGCTTCCTGGTCAAGTACCACTTTTAAAATGTGATCGCGGTCTCCTGTGGGAGCTGGCTTGCCTGCGATAGCAATCTGTCTGTGCCACATTTATGGGCTGACACACCGTTATCGCAGGCAAGCCAGCTCCCACATTTAGATCGGTGTAATGCCAAGGAATCGTGACAACTCCTCACGCTTGGCCAACGCATCGCGCCGTCCCAGCTCGATCAACTCGCTGCAATACCCCGCTTCGAACAGCAAGTAACTCAGCACCCCCGCCCCGCTCGTCTTGGTCGCTCCCGGCCCGCGCAAAAACAGGCGCAACGCCGCCGGCAGTTCCTGGCGATGCCGCGCCGCAATTTCATCGATGGGCTGGCTCGGGGCGATCACCAGCACTTCCACGGCCGCCAACTCGGGCGCGGCATGGCTGAACTGGTTCAAGCGTTCCAGCAACTCGATATCGCTTTCCAGACTGTCAATGAACGTGCTGTTGAGCATGTGCCCACCGATCTGCGCCAGGGTGGGTTCCTGGCCGGTGTAGGTGCGCTGTGCCGCCGGCTCGTTGCCGCGCGGGTTGCCGCTGACACCGACCACCAGCACACGGTTGGCGCCCAGGTGCAGCGCCGGGCTGATCGGCGCCGACTGGCGCACGGCACCGTCGCCGAAGTACTCCTGCTCCAGTTTGACCGGGGCGAACAGCAAGGGAATCGCCGAACTGGCCAGCAGGTGCTCGACCGTAAGCTGCGTGGGCACGCCGATACGCCGATGGCGTAGCCAGGCATCGATGGTGCCGCCGCCCTGGTAGAAGGTCACCGCTTGCCCGGACTCATAACCAAAGGCCGTCACCGCCACGGCATGCAGATGCTGTTGGCGAATCGCTTCGCCAATGCCGTCCAGGTGCAATTTATCCTTGAGCAGCGCTTTGAGCGGCGTGCTGTTGAGCAGCGCTACCGGCACCTGGGCGCCGAGGCCGAGCAGGCTGTGAATAAAGAAGCGCCCGGCCTGACGGATGACCCCGGGCCAGTCACTGCGCAGCACCAGGTGGCTGCGAAAGCCTTGCCAGAATGCGGTAAGGCGCTGAATCGCGGCAGTGAAGTCCATGGCGCCACTGGCCAGGCTCACGGCGTTGATCGCGCCGGCAGAGGTGCCGACGATCACCGGAAACGGGTTGGGCGCCCCCGGCGGCAACAGCTCGGCAATCGCCGCCAATACCCCCACTTGATACGCTGCTCGCGCCCCGCCGCCGGAAAGAATCAAGCCTGTAACCGGTTCAGCTGGGCGCATTGCGTCACTCCATGTGGGAAAAGTCAGGATTTACCGACGGCGTTTCTCGTACAGCTTGGGCTCGCCCGGTGGCCGGCTCTTGAAACGCCGGTGCGTCCACAGGTATTGCTCGGGGCATTCGCGTACCGCGGCTTCGACCCACTGATTGATCCGCAGGCAGTCGATTTCGTCGCTCTCGCCAGGGAAATCACTGAGCGGCGGATGGATCACCAGACGATAACCGCTGCCATCGGCCAGCCGCTCCTGGGTGAATGGCACCACCAGCGCCTTGCCCAGCTTGGCAAACTTGCTGGTGGCCGTCACGGTGGCGGCCTGGATACCGAACAGTGGCACGAAAATGCTTTGCTTGGCGCCGTAGTCCTGATCCGGTGCATACCAGATGGCGCGGCCGGCGCGCAGCAGCTTGAGCATGCCACGCACGTCTTCACGCTCAACGGCCAGGGAATCGAGGTTGTGACGCTCGCGGCCACGGCGCTGGATGAAGTCGAACAACGGGTTGCCGTGCTCGCGGTACATGCCATCGATGGTGTGTTTCTGCCCCAGCAAGGCCGCGCCGATTTCCAGGGTGGTGAAGTGCAGGGCCATGAGGATCACGCCCTTGCCATCCAGTTGGGCCTGCTTGAGGTGTTCCAGGCCTTCGACATGGGCCAGCCGCGCCAGGCGCTGGCGCGACCACCACCAGCTCATGGCCATCTCGAAGAAGGCGATGCCGGTGGAGGCGAAGTTGTCCTTGAGCAGTCGCTTGCGTTCCTGGGCGTTTTTTTCCGGAAAGCACAGCTCCAGGTTGCGCGCAGCGATGCGGCGACGTTCGCCGGCCACGCGGTACATCCCCGCGCCGAGCAAACGACCAATGGTCAGCAGCGCGCGATACGGCAGTTGAGTGACCAGCCACAACAAGCCGAGTCCCAGCCATAACAGCCAAAAACGCGGGTGAAAAAATACAGCTCGAAAACGCGGGCGATCCATTACAGATTCCGGTAAAGACAAGGGCCGCGCATTCTACAACGGTTCGACCCGGCTTGCGGCCCGGGGATGTTCTCGTTATAAGTCTCGACACTTTTCGTGACAAGCCGCTTTTGCCGACCATGAGCCAAACCGAACCGCTAGACCAAGATCCCGTGTTCCAGCTGAAAGGCAGCATGCTCGCCATCACCGTGCTGGAACTGGCCCGCAACGACCTCGACGCCCTGGACCGCCAGCTCGCCGCCAAGGTCGCCCTGGCGCCGAACTTCTTCAACAACGCCCCGCTGGTGCTGGCGCTGGACAAACTGCCCGCCGGCCAGGGCGTCATCGACCTGCCCGGGCTGATGCGCGTCTGTCGCTCCCACGGCCTGCGTACGCTGGCGATTCGCGCTAGCCGTATCGAAGACATTGCTGCGGCCATCGCCATTGAACTGCCAGTATTGCCACCCTCGGGTGCGCGCGAGCGTCCGCTCGAACCATTGGTCGGTGAAGAGAAGAAAAAACCGGAAAAACCACCGGAGCCGACGATCAAGCCTACAAAGATCATCACCTCGCCCGTACGCGGCGGACAGCAAATTTACGCTCAGGGCGGCGACCTGGTGGTGGTGTCCTCGGTCAGTCCCGGGGCGGAACTTCTCGCCGATGGCAACATCCATGTATACGGCCCGATGCGCGGACGTGCCCTCGCCGGCATCAAGGGTGATACAAAGGCGCGGATTTTTTGCCAGCAGTTGACCGCTGAGCTAGTGTCCATCGCAGGCCAGTACAAGGTTTCAGAAGATTTGCGCCGTGATCCGCTGTGGGGGGCCGGGGTGCAGGTCAGCCTGTCGGGCGATGTGTTGAACATCATCCGTCTTTAACGGATACTGCCGCATTTTCCAAGCATCTCTAGACTCTGATAGCACAGCGAAACCGGCATTACTTGTGTAGGAATTATTTTTTCCTACAAGGCTGTCCGCCTGCAGCGAGTTCCAAGAGATGTTTTTCAGGGACCGAAAAGTCCTTTTTCCTTAGGGGTGAAACACCTTGGCCAAGATTCTCGTGGTTACATCCGGCAAGGGTGGTGTGGGTAAGACCACCACCAGCGCCGCTATCGGTACCGGTCTCGCGCTGCGCGGCCACAAGACAGTTATCGTCGACTTCGACGTCGGTTTGCGTAACCTCGACCTGATCATGGGCTGCGAACGCCGCGTGGTGTATGACTTCGTCAACGTGGTCAACGGCGAAGCCAACCTGCAGCAGGCCCTGATCAAGGACAAGCGCCTCGAAAACCTGTACGTGCTGGCGGCCAGCCAGACCCGTGACAAGGAAGCGCTGACCAAGGACGGCGTGGGCAAAGTCCTCGCCGAACTGAAAGAAACCTTCGAGTTCGTGGTCTGCGACTCCCCGGCCGGCATCGAAACCGGTGCCCACCTGGCGATGTACTTCGCCGATGAGGCCATCGTGGTGACCAACCCGGAAGTCTCGTCGGTACGTGACTCGGACCGCATGCTCGGCCTGTTGGCCAGCAAGTCCCAGCGCGCCGAAAAAGGCGAAGACCCGATCAAGGAGCACCTGCTGCTCACCCGTTACAACCCCGAGCGCGTCAGCAACGGCGAAATGCTTGGCGTTGAAGACGTGAAAGAAATCCTCGCCGTGACCCTGCTGGGCGTGATTCCAGAATCCCAGGCAGTGCTCAAAGCCTCTAACCAAGGTGTTCCGGTCATCCTCGACGACCAGAGCGACGCCGGCCAGGCGTACAGCGATGCCGTCGATCGCCTGCTGGGCAAGTCCGTGGAACATCGCTTCCTCGATGTCAAGAAGAAGGGATTCTTCGAGCGTATCTTTGGAGGCAACTAAACCATGAACATTTTTGACTTCTTTCGTACCAGAAAAACGCCGACTACTGCGTCCGTGGCGAAAGAGCGTCTACAGATCATCGTGGCGCACGAACGCGGCCAACGCAGCACCCCGGACTACTTGCCCGCCTTGCAGAAGGAGCTGGTGGAAGTGATCCGCAAGTACGTCAATATCGGCGACGATCAAGTACAGATCGCCCTCGAGAATGAGGGAAGCTGTTCGATTCTGGAACTCAATATCACCCTGCCAGATCGTTGATCGAACGGGTGGCCGCCACGGCGGCTCGTTCACCTTGATCCCCTTGGGGAGCCGGGTGGGCGAGCCGCCGTTGGCGTTTGTTACGAGGCTGTTTAATGCCGCTGTCCAACATCCATATCCTCCATCAGGATGACGCTGTCCTGGTGGTGAACAAACCGACCCTGCTGCTCTCGGTGCCTGGCCGCGCCGACGACAACAAGGACTGCCTGATCACCCGCCTGCAGGAAAACGGCTACCCCGAAGCCCGCATCGTGCACCGTCTGGACTGGGAAACGTCAGGGATCATCCTGCTGGCCCGGGACGCCGACACCCACCGCGAGCTGTCGCGCCAGTTTCATGACCGCGAAACCGAAAAAGCCTACACCGCCCTGGCCTGGGGCCAACCGGCACTGGACAGTGGCAGCATCGACCTGCCCCTGCGCTACGACCCACCGACCAAACCACGCCATGTGGTGGACCATGAGTTCGGCAAACACGCGCTGACCTTCTGGAAAGTGCTGGAACGCTGTGGCGACTGGTGCCGCGTGGAGCTCACGCCCATCACCGGGCGTTCGCACCAACTGCGCGTACACATGCTGTCCATCGGCCATCCGTTGCTCGGCGACGGCCTGTACGCCCATGAACAGGCCCTGGCCGCGTGGCCGCGCCTGTGTCTGCATGCGAGCATGTTGAGCTTCACTCACCCGCAAAGCGGTGAGCGCTTGCGCTTCGAGTGCCCTGCGCCCTTTTGAAGGGTGAACACGATCAAATGTGGGAGCTGGCTTGCCTGCGATAGCGGTGTGTCAGTCCCATAGTGGTTTTGTGTTGTGTTCGCAACCAATACGGTAAACTCCGCGCATTGCTGTCTGGAGCTATTTATGCGCGAAGCGTTGAATCAAGGCCTGATCGATTTCCTCAAGGCCTCCCCTACTCCTTTTCATGCCACTGCCGCCCTGGCCCAACGCCTGGAAGCCGCCGGTTACCAGCGCCTTGACGAGCGCGAGACCTGGACCACCGAGGCCAACGGTCGCTATTACGTCACCCGCAACGACTCCTCGATCATCGCCTTCAAGCTTGGCCGGCACTCGCCGCTGCTGGACGGTATCCGCCTGGTCGGTGCACACACCGACAGCCCTTGCCTGCGGGTCAAGCCGCAACCGGAGCTGCAACGCCAGGGTTTCTGGCAGTTGGGCGTGGAAGTCTACGGCGGCGCGTTGCTGGCGCCCTGGTTCGACCGTGACCTGTCCCTGGCTGGCCGCGTCACCTTCCGCCGCGACGGCAAGGTCGAAAGCCAACTGATCGACTTCAAGCTGCCCATCGCCATCATCCCGAACCTGGCCATTCACCTGAACCGTGAAGCCAACCAGGGTTGGGCGATCAATGCCCAGACCGAGTTGCCACCGATCCTCGCCCAATTCGCCGGTGACGAGCGTGTGGACTTCCGCGCCGTACTCACCGAGCAGCTTGCACGCGAACACGGGCTGAACGCCGATGTGGTGCTCGACTACGAGCTGAGCTTCTACGACACCCAGAGCGCTGCCGTCATTGGCCTCAATGGCGACTTCATTGCCGGCGCCCGCCTCGACAACCTGCTGTCGTGCTACGCCGGCCTGCAAGCCTTGCTCACCAGCGACACCGAAGAAACCTGCGTGCTGGTGTGCAACGACCATGAAGAAGTCGGCTCCTGCTCGGCCTGCGGTGCCGACGGTCCGATGCTGGAACAGACCCTGCGCCGCCTGCTGCCGGAAGGTGATGAGTTCGTACGTACCATTCAGAAATCCCTGTTGGTATCTGCGGACAACGCCCATGGCGTGCACCCCAACTACGCCGAGAAGCACGACGCCAACCACGGCCCCAAACTCAACGCCGGCCCGGTGATCAAGGTCAACAACAACCAGCGCTACGCCACCAACAGCGAAACCGCCGGGTTCTTCCGCCACCTGTGCATGGCCCAGGAAGTGCCGGTGCAGAGCTTCGTGGTACGCAGCGACATGGGGTGCGGCTCCACCATCGGCCCGATCACCGCCAGCCACCTGGGCGTGCGTACGGTGGACATCGGCCTGCCGACGTTCGCCATGCACTCCATCCGCGAACTGTGCGGCAGCCATGACCTGGCGCACCTGGTGAAGGTGTTGGGTGCGTTCTACGCGAGCCGTGATTTGCCTTAAGACCTAGGTGCGACCATCGCGGGCAAGCCCGCTCCCACAGGGAAATGCATTCCAAACTGT
>NZ_JBSVVZ010000120.1:0-9211 GCF_054071875.1 Pseudomonas sp. SDO524_S393
TCAGTCACTGATGTGTTGGCTGACCCTCCGCATTCGCGAGCAAGCCCGCTCCCACATTTGAATCTCCATCATTCTGGAATTACTTCTTTTGCTTCGGGATCCGCACCAGTTGGCTGTCCGAATAGATGTCATGCCAGCTGCGCTTGCGCTTGTCGAACAGCGACCAGACAAACCCCAGCCCCACGCACAACCACGACGCAATCGCCACCACGAAGCGCAACAGCGCTTGCCACAGGCTGATGCGTGAGCCGTCGGCGTTCTGTACGCGTACGCCCCACACCTGCATGCCCAGGGTCTGTCCGGAATGGGTCCAGAACTTGGCGAAGAACCCAAACAGTACGAACAACAGGATCGTCGACAGCAGCGGGTCGCCGTCCAGCGCGCCGGACTCGGTGAGCGTGCGCATCTTCGCCTCACCGATAAACGCCATCCACACCAGCTTGTAGAGGAAGGCGGTAACGATCAGCAGGGCGGTGCACAGCAGGAAGTCATAGAACATGGCTGCCAGACGACGGCCCAGGCCTGCGGCGGGGAATTCGCCCTGGGGACTCAGCAGGGGTTTCGACATGGCAGGGCTCTCATGGGAAAAACGCCATTTTACGAGCAAACGCGCATAAAAAAGCCCCTGATGTCACCATCAGGGGCTTTTTGTCGCAGCAGGGATCAGCCTTCTGCTTGTACTTCGTCAGCCTGCATGCCTTTCTGGCCTTGCACGGCAACGAAGGTCACTTTCTGGCCTTCTTTCAGGCTCTTGAAACCGTTGCCCTGGATAGCGCGGAAATGCACGAACAGATCCGGACCGCTTTCTGGAGTGATAAAACCAAACCCTTTCTCGTCGTTAAACCACTTGACGGTACCGCTCTGACGTTCAGCCATTTTCTTATTTCCTTTGACGCTAAAAATTAATGACAGCCCCTTTCACCTGAAAGAGTACTGGGCTGGGTTGCAGGAAAGTAAGAGACGTCGAACGGGTTGTAGCGCAACTACTTCAGCTACTGCCCAGGTCCAGGTTCCAAGCGACCCATGCAAACACAGTGGGCAGACTCTACGCCAACTAATGCAGAAAAAACAAGCCCCGGGCAACCGCGCGATTTTGCTCGGCTTTATGACACTTCGGTCAACAAACGTGGATCCCGTTTATGCGATAGCGTTATTCACTTGTTATAGCGAAGTTCCCATTACATTGACTATCGTCATGCACTGTTTTATGGCGGTTGCGTTACAGATTAGTGCACGTTAACGCAACCGTGTTACTTATAGGAACAGTAAATCAGCCGCGGTAGTAACGCTGCGGTACAAATGGCATTTTGCTTACACGTAATGGCACCTTTTTCCCACGTACCAATGCAGATACTTCGGTATCCAGTGCGATAAACGCGCTGTCCAGGTAACCCATGGCAAGCGGGCCGCCCAGGCTCGGGCCGAAACCGCCGCTGCACACGCTGCCGATCACGCTGCCGTGTTCGTCGACAATCTCCGCACCCTCACGCACCGGCGTGCGTTCTTGTGGCAGCAGGCCGACACGCTTGCGGCTCACACCGGTTTGCTGCTGGGTGAAGATCCGGTCCGCGCCCGGGAAACCCCCGGCCCGTGCGCCATCGGCGCGGCGTGCCTTGGAGATCGCCCACAGCAGGCTGGCCTCGATCGGTGTGGTGTCGGTGTTCATGTCGTGGCCGTACAGGCACAGGCCGGCTTCCAGGCGCAGCGAGTCGCGGGCGCCCAGGCCGATGGCCTGCACTTCGGTTTCGGCCAGCAGGCTGCGGGCCAGGCTCTCGGCGCTGGCGGCGGGTACCGAGATTTCGAAGCCGTCTTCGCCGGTGTAACCCGAACGGCTGACATAGCAGTCCACGCCCAGCAGGCGCAGGGCGGCGAACTGCATGAAGGTCATTTTGGTGACTTCCGGTGCCAAGCGTGCCAGCACTTTTACCGCCGCCGGGCCTTGCAGGGCCAGCAGGGCGCGTTCTTCGAACAGCGGCTCGATGGTGCACTGGTCACCAATGTGCTGGCGCAGGTGGGCCAGGTCCTGCTCCTTGCAGGCGGCGTTGACCACCAGGAACAGTTCGTCGTTGCCCAGGTTGGCCACCATCAGGTCATCGAGGATGCCGCCTTGATCGTTGGTGAACATCGCATAGCGCTGCATGCCCACCGGCAGGTCGATGATGTCTACCGGCACCAGGGTTTCCAGGGCCTTGGCGGCGTTGGCGCCGGTGAGGCGGATCTGGCCCATGTGGGACACGTCGAACAACCCGGCCTGTTCACGGGTGTGCTGGTGTTCCTTCATCACACCCAGCGGGTATTGCACCGGCATGTCGTAGCCGGCGAAGGGCACCATGCGCGCGCCCAGTTCGATATGCAGCGCATGCAATGGGGTTTTCAACAGGGTTTCGGTGGACATATTCAGCTCCTGAAAAACGTGCTGGCGCGTCTTTGGCGTCAGCACTCGATAATGTTGACCGCCAAACCGCCACGGGCGGTTTCCTTGTATTTGCTTTTCATGTCGGCGCCGGTCTGGCGCATGGTGCGGATCACTTTGTCGAGGGAC
The DNA here is from genome assembly GCF_054071875.1 of Pseudomonas sp. SDO524_S393. Lineage (NCBI taxonomy): Bacteria > Pseudomonadati > Pseudomonadota > Gammaproteobacteria > Pseudomonadales > Pseudomonadaceae > Pseudomonas > Pseudomonas sp. SDO524_S393. Next base: position 2,543 of record NZ_JBSVVZ010000120.1, read on the forward strand.
ACGAAGTGCTGGCCATCGCCGCGCAAGGCCATGCGCACGGCGTTGATGGCCTTGACCGAGCCCATCGCGTTGCGCTCGATGCACGGCACCTGCACCAGGCCGCCAATCGGGTCGCAGGTCAGACCCAGGTTGTGTTCCATGCCGATTTCGGCAGCGTTTTCCACCTGGGATACCGTGCCGCCCAGCACTTCACACAAGGCACCGGCAGCCATGGAACAGGCCACGCCCACTTCACCCTGGCAGCCGACTTCGGCACCGGAGATCGAGGCGTTTTCCTTGTACAGAATGCCGATGGCGGCAGCGGTGAGCAGAAAGCGCACCACGCCGTCTTCGTTCGCGCCGGGGATAAACCGCATGTAGTAATGCAGCACCGCTGGCACGATCCCGGCCGCACCGTTGGTGGGCGCCGTGACCACGCGGCCGCCGTTGGCGTTTTCTTCGTTGACCGCCAGCGCGTAAAGGTTGACCCAGTCCAGTACTGACAACGGGTCGCGCAGGGACGACTCCGGGTTCTTGCACAACTGCCGGTGCAAGGCTGCGGCACGCCGCTTGACCTTCAGCCCTCCGGCCAGAATGCCTTCGTTGCGACAGCCCGCGTCCACGCAGTCCTGCATCACCTGCCAGATCTTCAGCAGGCCGGCACGGGTTTCCGCTTCGGGGCGCCAGGCACTTTCATTGGTCAGCATCACCTGGCTGATGGACAGCCCGTAGGTGGTGCAGTGGGCCAACAGGTCCTTGGCGCTTTTGAACGGAAAGGTCAGGGGCGTGGCGTCTTCGACAATGCGGTCGGCACCGGCGGCGTCTTCATCCACCACAAAACCGCCACCCACCGAGTAGTACTCGCGGCTGCGGATCTGGATATGGGCGGCGTCGAACGCGCGAAAAATCATGCCGTTGGGATGGTAGGCGAGGGGTTTGCGAATCATCGCCAGGTGTTCTTTCTCGTTGAACGCAATGCTGTGTTCACCGAGCAGATTCAGGCGGCCGTCCTTGCGCATCTGCGCCAGGCGCGTGGCCACGGTTTCGGTATTCACGGTGTCCGGGTGTTCGCCTTCCAGACCCAGCAGCACGGCCTTGTCACTGCCGTGGCCTTTGCCGGTGGCGCCCAGCGATCCATAGAGTTCCACCTTGACGCAGGCGGTGGCACTCAACAGGTTGTCGCGCTTGAGCCCTTCGACGAATCGAGCGGCGGCGCGCATCGGGCCAACGGTATGGGAACTGGAGGGGCCGATACCAATCTTGAACAGGTCGAACACGCTGAGGGACATGGTTGTTCTCCGGTTTCTTATTATTTTCTGGGGGGCTCGGTCCAACTGTGGAGGCGGTCCATGTGGGAGCAGGCAAGCCAGCTCCCACAAAAGCCAGCTCCCACATTGGACCGTGTTCCGTCAGTCGGTTACGCGTAGCTCTCGATCGACGGGCAAGCGCACACGAGGTTGCGATCACCAAACACGTTGTCCACACGACCCACCGGCGGCCAGTACTTGCCTTCTATCAGCGAGGCAACCGGGTACACCGCTTGCTCACGGCTGTACGGATGGCTCCATTCGCCGACCAGTTCCGCCGCAGTGTGCGGCGCGTTTTTCAACGGGTTGTCGTCTTTGTCCAGGGTGCCGTTTTCCACCGCGCGGATTTCCTCGCGGATGGCGATCATGGCGTCGCAGAAGCGGTCCAGCTCTTCCTTGGACTCGCTTTCGGTCGGCTCGATCATCAAGGTGCCGGCCACCGGGAACGACATGGTCGGCGCATGGAAGCCGAAGTCGATCAGGCGCTTGGCCACGTCGTCCACGCTGATGCCGCTGCTGTCCTTCAGCGGGCGCAGATCCAGGATGCACTCATGCGCCACCAGGCCGTTGCTGCCGGTGTAGAGCACCGGGTAGTGCTCTTCGAGGCGACGGGAAATGTAGTTGGCATTCAGGATCGCCAGTTGCGAAGCGCGCTTGAGGCCGGCGCCGCCCATCATGCTGATGTACATCCAGGTGATCGGCAGGATGCTCGCGCTGCCGAATGGCGCCGCGCACACCGCGCCTTCCTTGCGTTCCATGGCCGCATGGCCCGGCAGGAACGGCGTGAGGTGCGACTTGACGCCAATCGGGCCGACGCCCGGGCCACCACCGCCGTGGGGAATGCAGAAGGTCTTGTGCAGGTTCAGGTGGGATACGTCGCCGCCGAACTTGCCCGGGGCGCACAGGCCGACCATGGCATTCATGTTCGCGCCGTCGATGTACACCTGGCCGCCGTTGTCGTGAATGATGCCGCAGATCTCGCGGATACCTTCTTCGAACACGCCGTGGGTGGACGGGTAGGTGATCATCAATGCGGCGAGGTGTTCGCGGTGCTCGATGGCCTTGGCGCGCAGGTCTTCGATATCGACGTTGCCACGGGCGTCACAGGCGGTGACGACGACGCGCATGCCGGCCATGTTGGCAGTGGCCGGGTTGGTACCGTGGGCCGACGACGGGATCAGGCAGATATCGCGACGTTCTTCGCCACGGCTCTGGTGATAGGCACGAATGGCCAGCAGGCCCGCGTATTCACCCTGGGAACCGGCGTTCGGTTGCAGGGAAATCGCGTCGTAACCGGTGGCCGCGCAGAGCATGGCTTCCAGGTCGGAGGTCAGCTCCAGGTAGCCCGCGCTTTGCTCGGCCGGGGCGAACGGGTGCAGGGCGCCGAACTCGGCCCAGGTCACCGGGATCATTTCGCTGGCGGCGTTGAGCTTCATGGTGCACGAGCCCAGCGGGATCATGGTGCGGTCCAGCGCCAGGTCCTTGTCGGCCAGTTTGCGCAGGTAGCGCATCAGCTCGGTTTCGGAGTGGTAACGGTTGAACACCGGGTGGCTGAGGATCGGCGACTGGCGCAGCAGCGCGGCGGGCAGTGTGCTTTCCGTTTGGGCGAAAGCTGGCAGGGCCTTGCCGTCGGCGAAGATCGCCCACAGCGCTTCGATGTCGGCCTGGGTAGTGGTTTCGTCGACCGACACACCAACACGCTCGCTATCCACCACACGCAGGTTGATGCGCTGGGCACGGGCCTTGTCGTGCAGGGCGGCGGTGTTGGCGCCGGTGTTGAGGGTAAGGGTGTCGAAGAAGTTTTCCTGCTCGACCTTCAAGCCCAGGGCGGTCAGGCCCTTGGCCAGGATCGCGGTCAACTGATGCACACGCTGGGCGATCTGGGTCAGGCCTTTGGGGCCGTGGTACACCGCGTACATGCTGGCGATGTTGGCCAGCAGCACTTGGGCGGTGCAGATGTTCGACGTGGCTTTCTCGCGGCGGATATGTTGCTCGCGGGTTTGCATGGCCAGGCGCAGGGCCGGCTTGCCGAAACGGTCCACGGATACGCCGACCAGACGGCCCGGCATGTCGCGCTTGAACGCATCCTTGGTGGAGAAGTACGCCGCGTGCGGGCCACCGAAGCCCAGCGGCACGCCGAAGCGCTGCGCGCTGCCGATGGCCACGTCGGCGCCGAACTCGCCCGGAGGGGTCAGCAGGGTCAGGGCCAGCAGGTCGGCGGCCACGGCCACCAGGGCGTTGACGGCGTGGAAACGCTCGGTCAGCTCGCGGTAGTCGAACACATCACCGTTGCTCGCCGGGTATTGCAGCAGGGCGCCGAAGAACGGGCTGACGTCGGTCAGTTCGCGCTCATCGCCGACCACCACGTCGATGCCCAGCGGCTCGGCACGGGTGCGCAGCACGTCGAGGGTTTGCGGGTGGCTGTGGATCGAGGCAAAGAAAGCGTTGCTGCCTTTGTTCTTGCTCAGGCGCTTGCAGAAGGTCATGGCTTCGGCGGCGGCGGTGGCTTCGTCGAGCAAGGATGCGTTGGCGATCGGCAGGCCGGTGAGGTCGCTGATCAGGGTCTGGAAGTTCAGCAGCGCTTCGAGACGGCCCTGGGAAATCTCGGGCTGGTAGGGGGTGTAGGCGGTGTACCAGGCCGGGTTTTCCAGCAGGTTGCGCAGGATCGGCGACGGTGTGTGGCAGTTGTAGTAACCCTGGCCGATGTAGGTCTTGAACAGCTGGTTCTTACCGGCGATGGCCTTGATCTTGGCCAGGGCCGCCGCTTCGCTCAGGCCGTCTTCCAAACCGAGGACGCTGGTGCCCTTGATGCTTTCCGGGATCACGCTGGCGCTCAGCGCTTCCAGGGAGTCGAAGCCCAGGCTGGCGAGCATCTGCTGCTCATCTTCCTGGCGTGGGCCGATGTGGCGGGCGATGAATTCGTTGGCGGTGGTGATGTTGACGGTCATTGCGCGCTCCTCAGGCTTCAGCGTTGGCTTTGATCAGGCGGTCGTACGCGTCCTGATCCAACAGTTTAGCCACCGCCCCGGCATCGGCCGGTTTGAAGCGGAAGAACCAGCCTTCGCCCAGCGGATCTTCGTTGACCAGTTCCGGGCTGTCTTCCAGCGCCGGGTTCACTGCCACCACTTCACCGGTGAGGGGCATGTAAACGCCGCTTGCGGCCTTGACCGACTCGACCGTGGCCGCTTCCGCGCCCTTGTCGTAGGCCTGCAGCTCTGGCAGTTGCACGAAAACCACATCACCCAGCGCGTTTTGCGCAAACGCGGTGATACCCACGGTGACGCTGCCGTCAGCTTCGGCGCGCAGCCATTCGTGATCTTCAGTAAAACGCAACTCGCTCATGGAAACTCCTCGGGGCCAGATTCGTCTGGTGGACGGGATTGGAATAATGGGGAGTTGCTTAGCAAAATCGCGGCCAATGTTTTTAAATCTTTATAAAACAATGACTTATGGAAAATTGGTCGAGCGTTATTCGGCCTGGCTGTAGCGATTTCGCTACAGCTACGCGCAGGAAAAAAAGCCTATGTGGATCAAAGCCTTGCATGGCGCGCAAAAAACAGGGTTGTAGCGATATCGTTACGCTGTAGCGCTTTCGGTACAGCCGATGTCGTTCTCAGACCAAATTCGACATGCAGTGGAATTCAAATGTGGGAGCGGGCTTGCTCGCGAAAGCGGTGTGTCAGTCGCTGAATGAGTTGAGTGACCCTCTGCCTTCGCGAGCAAGCCCGCTCCCACAGTTTGATCTGCGTGCGTTCAGGGCTTGTTGGGAATGCCGTACTTGCGCAGGCGATGGGCAATCGCCGTGTGGGAGGTCTGCAGGCGGCTGGCCAGTTGGCGGGTCGAGGGGTAGCGGGTGTAGAGCGATTCCAGCAGGTTGCGCTCGAAGTCTTCCACGGCCTGTTCCAGGCTGTCGACTTCGCCGTCGTTCTGGCGGGCTACCGAAGTGCCGGCTATGTCGAGGTCGCCGATGTCCACCAGGCTGCTTTCGCAGATGGCCGCGGCGCGAAAGATCACGTTCTGCAACTGGCGTACGTTGCCCGGCCAGCGGTTGTCCAGCAGCGCCGGGTAGGTGCCGGGTGCCAGGCGACAGACCGGGCGCTGGATCTGCGCACAGGCTTGCTGCATGAAATAGCGGGCGAGCAACAGGATGTCCTGGCCGCGTTCGCGCAGTGGCGGCACCTCGACGTTGAGCACATTGAGGCGGTAGAACAGGTCTTCGCGGAAGGTGCCTTCGCTGACCATTTTTTCCAGGTCGCGATGGGTGGCGCTGAGGATGCGCACATCGACCTTCACTTCGCGGTCGCCGCCCACACGGCGGAAACTGCCGTCATTGAGAAAGCGCAGCAGTTTGGCCTGCAAATAGGGTGACATCTCACCGATCTCATCGAGGAACACGGTGCCCTGGTTGGCCAGTTCCATCAGCCCCGGCTTGCCACCCCGTTGCGCGCCGGTGAAGGCGCCAGGGGCATAGCCGAACAACTCGCTTTCGGCGAGGTTCTCCGGCAGCGCCGCGCAGTTCAACGCCAGGAACGGCGCACTGTGGCGCGCACTGATGGCGTGACAGGCGCGGGCCACCAATTCCTTGCCGGTGCCGGTTTCGCCCTGGATCAACAACGGCGCATCCAGCGCCGCAACGCGCTGCGCCCGGGCCTTGAGGGTGCGGATGACCGGCGACTCGCCGAGCAGCGCATCGAACCCTTCGGCATGGTCATGGTGCAGCGCCGAGAGTTGTTCGCCGATGCGGTTGGGCTGGTACAGCGTGAGCAGGGCGCCGGCGTCGGTGATCGGCGTAGCGTCCAGCAGCAGGGTCTGGCCGTTGACGCTGATCTCGCGCAGGGGCAGGCGAAAGCCATGTTCGAGCAGGGTGTCCAGCAGCGCCGGGTCGTTGAACAGTTCGCTGATACTTTCCCCAGCAGGCTCGCGCCCGTACAACGCAATCAGCGCCGGGTTGGCCAACAGGATCTTGCCCGCGCTGTCCAGGGCCAGCACCGGGTCGGTCATGGCCGCCAGCAGGGCGTCGAGTTGCAAGTGTCGGCGCTGGCCGGGGAGGATGTCCACCACGGTCACGGCCTGCACCCCGTGCACGCTGAACAGTGCATCGCGCAGTTCTTCCAGCACGGCGGCACTCAACGTCGGTGCATCGATATAGACGTTGGGCGGCACCATCTCCACCGCATCCAGGTTGAGATTGCGCCCGCCGAGCAGGGCCAGGACTTCCTGGGTGATGCCGACGCGGTCGATGAAGCTGACGTGGATACGCATGGGGTGGCGTTTGGTTCTGTGGTGCGAGAGGTGGCAAGTATGCCTTGCTGACGATGGAGATCAAAATGTGGGAGCTGGCTTGCCTGCGATAGCGGTGGGTCAGGCAACATTTCTGTCACTG
>NZ_JBSVVZ010000121.1:0-9095 GCF_054071875.1 Pseudomonas sp. SDO524_S393
AGTCACCATTTTGTTTGACTGACAGGACGCCATCGCGGGCAAGCCCGGCTCCCACACTGCATTGCAGTGCGTTCTGGATTACTGGCTCGTCTCACCTTCCAGCTTACGCGCCTCATCCACACCCGCCGCCGTCAGCTTGATCGGCAAGTTCAGCGAATATTCGCCGTCATCGTCGGTGGTCACATGACCATCCTTGATAAAGCCGCGATCCTGCAGAAACGCCAGCACGCTGGCGACCACCTTTTCTCCGCGGTAGTTGTCCAGCACCTCCTTGCCCAGGCCATTCGGGTGGGCGTGCAGCAGACGGGTGAGGACTTCCTTCTCAAGGTTTCTATCCACGTTCATGGGTACCTCTTCACTGGGAAATGAGCGGGGGAGCGGCGTTCAAGGCTCAAGGTGCAGGCTGTTTGGGCGCACCGGGCACGTTCGAATCATCACCTTTATTGACCTTCGGCTGATTCACCCCAGGGCCCATCTTGCCGTTGCCGACGGCGGCCGGTGCCTGACGCTGGGTGTCATTGCCCTGGGTGCGTGGATCGGCGCCCGGCTGGATGATCGCGCCACCGTTGGTGTCCATGCCGGTGCCCATGGATTTCTGCGACTCGGTGGTGGCATCGGGCGTCGGGTCGGTTGGGCCGGTGGTCGAGCCGGCGGCAAAGGCGTTCAGCGACGCCGCCGACAGCAGGCCGGTGAGGGCGAGGGCAGCAAACTTGGAATTTTTCATGAGGGTGCCTCCATAGGATTAATGTCCTTACCCTCTATTGGTCAGCCCCGCTTTCGGGTTCGTGCCTCGGTGGCGACGAACGGTTATAAGGTACCTGTAAGATTTTGTGTGTGCGGATGCAGGAAATTGCGCTGCAATCAGTCATGAATCCCCCTTAGTATGTGTGCTTTGACATTGCCAAGGCTCGCCCATGACCATCGAGATTCGCCCCGCCGTGCCCAGCGATGCTGCGCAGATCCTGACTTTCATCACCGAGCTCGCCGAATACGAAAAGGCCCGGCACGAAGTGATTGCCAGTGTGGTGGACATCGAGCGCAGCCTGTTCAGCGAGGGCGCCACCGCCCATGGCCTGATCTGTTTGCGCGATGGCTTGCCGATCGGCTTTGCGGTGTTCTTTTTCAGCTATTCCACGTGGCTCGGCAGCAATTGCCTGTACCTGGAAGACCTCTATATCAACCCGGAACAACGGGGCGGCGGTGCCGGCAAGAAGTTGCTGCGCCACCTGGCGAAGATCGCCTTCGATAACGGCTGCGGGCGTTTCGAGTGGAGCGTGCTGGACTGGAACGAGCCGGCGATTGCCTTCTACAAATCCATCGGTGCACAGCCGCAGGAAGAATGGGTGCGTTACCGCATGGAAGGCGATGCCCTGCGCGATTTTGCCTTGGGCTGAAGCCACACCGAACTTCAACTCTGGAGAGAGGGCTTCTGTGGGAGCAGGCAAGCCAGCTCCCACAGAAGCCCTCTTCTTTTAATTTTTCTCAATATATGGGATGCAAATTTATATATTGAGATATTTCAAAAGATGGGTTTATAGTCCGCTGCATCAGCACTCACTACCAAAAATAAAACAGGTGAAGCGATGCAGGCCCAACCGTTGTCATTACCCGCAGTGCCCGAGCCGACTTATGGCGAGCGGCTGAAGAACAAAGTAGTGATCATCACCGGCGCCGCTCAAGGCATTGGTGAGGCGATCGTCGCCTGCTTCCAGGCCCAGCAGGCGCGCCTGGTGATCGGTGATATCCAGGGCGAAAAAGTCGAGAAGGTCGCTGCCCACTGGCGCGAGCGGGGCGCCGAGATCTATGCGCAAGCCGTCGATATCACCTCCAAGGATCAATGGCGGGCCCTGGTCGACCTGGCCATCGAGCGTTTTGGCCGTGTCGACGTGTTAATCAACTGCGCCGGCGTGAATGTGTTTCGCGACCCGCTGGAGATGACCGACGAAGACTGGCGCCGCTGCTTCGCCATCGACCTCGACGGCGCCTGGTTCGGCTGCCGCACGGTGCTGCCGCACATGATCGAGCAGGGCATCGGCAACATCATCAACATCGCCTCTACCCATTCCAGCCACATCATCCCCGGCTGCTTTCCGTACCCCGTCGCGAAGCACGGCTTGCTCGGCCTGACCCGCGCGCTGGGCATCGAATACGCGCCCAAGGGCATCCGCGTGAATGCCATCGCCCCGGGCTATATCGAAACCCAGCTCAACGTCGACTACTGGAACGGTTTCCCTGACCCCCACGCCGAGCGCCAGCGTGCCTTCGACCTGCATCCGCCCAAGCGTATCGGCCAGCCTATCGAAGTGGCGATGACCGCACTGTTCCTGGCCACCGATGAGGCGCCCTTTATCAATGCCACCTGCCTGATGATCGATGGCGGGCGGTCTGTGATGTACCACGACTAGAACTCGCAGCTCTTCAATAACAACAAGAGGTGGTTCATGTTCAAGAAAACACTAGGCACCCTGGCACTCGCCGTGGCATTCAGCGGTTTTGCATCGGCCGAGGACGTGAAAATCGGCTTTCTGGTCAAGCAGGCTGAAGAACCCTGGTTCCAGACCGAATGGGCCTTCGCCGAAAAAGCCGGCAAGGACCAGGGCTTCACCGTGATCAAGATCGCCGTGCCGGACGGCGAGAAAACCCTGTCGGCCATCGACACCCTGGCCGCCAACGGCGCCAAGGGTTTCGTGATCTGTCCGCCGGACGTATCCCTGGGCCCGGCGATCATGGCCAAGGCCAAGCTCAATAATCTGAAAGTGCTGGCGGTGGACGACCGTTTCGTCGACGCCAAGGGCAAGCCTATGGAAGACGTGCCTTACGTCGGCCTGGACGCCTACAAGATCGGTCAGAAACAAGGCGAAGCCATGGCCGCAGAAGCCAAGCATCGCAACTGGGACTGGAAAGACACCTACGCCGTCATCAACACCTTTGACGAGCTGGAAACCGGCAAGAAACGCACCGACGGTTCGGTTGAAGGCCTCAAGGCTGCCGGCTTGCCGGCTGACCACATTTTGTTCAGCGCGCAGAAAACCCTCGACGTGCCAGGCAGCATGGACGCCACCAACTCGGCGCTGGTCAAACTGCCCGGTGGCGCGAAAAACCTGATCATCGGCGGCATGAACGACAGCACGGTACTGGGCGGCGTACGCGCCACCGAAAGCGCCGGCTTCAAGGCGGCCAATGTGATCGGCGTCGGCATCAACGGCACTGACGCTATCGAAGAACTGAAGAAAACCGATACCGGCTTCTATGGCTCGATGCTGCTGAGCCCGGATGCGTCCGGCTATAAGACCGCCAGCGCGATGTACCAATGGGTGACCAAAGGCACCGAGCCTGCCAAGTTCACCGCCCTGGACAACGTGACCCTCATCACTCGCGCCAACTTCAAGGACGAGTTGAGCAAAATCGGTCTATGGAAATGACCGGCGCGGCCCTGCGTTTCAACGGCATCGGCAAGGAATTTCCCGGTGTGAAAGCCCTGGCGCAGATCAGCTTTGAAGCGCGGCCGCATTCGGTACACGCGTTGATGGGCGAGAACGGCGCGGGTAAATCCACGCTGCTGAAAATCCTCGGTGGTGCTTATCAACCGAGTAGCGGCACGGTGCAGATCGGCGAGCAGACCCTGGCGTTCAAGAACGCCGCCGACAGCATCGCCAGCGGCGTGGCGGTGATCCATCAGGAGCTGCACCTGGTGCCGGAAATGACGGTGGCCGAAAACCTGTTCCTGGGGCATTTACCCACGCGCTTTGGTGTGGTCAATCGCAGCCGTTTGCGGCAGCAGGCACTGGCGTGCCTCAAGGGCCTGGCGGATGAGATCGACCCCCAGGAAAAACTCGGGCGGCTATCCCTGGGCCAGCGCCAACTGGTGGAAATCGCCAAGGCGCTGTCCCGTGGTGCCCATGTGATTGCCTTCGACGAGCCCACCAGCAGCCTGTCGGCGCGGGAAATCGACCGTTTGATGGCGATCATCACGCGCCTGCGGGACGAGGGCAAAGTGGTGTTGTACGTGTCTCACCGCATGGAAGAAGTGTTCCGCATCTGCAACGCGGTCACGGTATTCAAGGATGGTCGTTACGTGCGCACCTTCGACGACATGAGCACCCTGACACACGACCAGCTAGTGACCTGCATGGTCGGGCGCGATATCCAGGACATCTACGACTACCGCCCGCGCGAACAGGGCGAAGTGGCGCTGAAGGTCGAAGGTTTGCTCGGCCCAGGCCTGCGTGAACCGGTCAGTCTCAAGGTGCACAAGGGTGAGATTCTCGGCCTGTTCGGCTTGGTCGGGGCAGGGCGTACGGAGTTGTTTCGGTTGCTGAGCGGCCTGACCCGCAGCAGCGCCGGCAGCCTGGAGCTGTGCGGTGAAACGCTGCAATTGCATTCGCCGCGCGACGCCATCGCTGCCGGTGTGTTGCTGTGCCCGGAGGACCGCAAGAAAGAGGGCATCATCCCGCTGTCCAGCGTCGCCGAGAACATCAATATCAGCGCGCGCGGTGCCCATTCCACGTTTGGCTGGCTGTTGCGCGAAGGCTGGGAGCGGGGCAATGCCGATCAGCAGATCAAGGCGATGAAAGTCAAAACGCCGAATGCGGAACAGAAAATCATGTACCTGTCGGGCGGCAACCAGCAGAAGGCCATTCTCGGTCGCTGGCTGTCGATGCCGATGAAAGTGTTGCTGTTGGATGAGCCGACGCGGGGCATCGACATCGGCGCCAAATCCGAGATCTACCAGATCATTCATAACCTGGCGGCCAGTGGCATTGCGGTGATCGTGGTGTCCAGCGACCTGATGGAAGTGATGGGCATCTCCGACCGCATTCTGGTGATGAGCGAAGGCGCGTTGACCGGTGAATTGACCCGCGATCAGGCGGATGAAGCACGGCTGTTGCAACTGGCACTTCCGCGGACGCGGGCTTGAAGAATTCGAGGTGAATGATGTCCGAAGTAAAAACCGCAAAAGGCTTCTGGCCAGGGTTCAACCAACGCAAGTTTCTCGATGATTGGGTGATGCTGCTCGCCGCGCTGAGCATCTTTGTGCTCAGCGCGTTGTTCATCGACAACTTCCTCTCGCCGCTGAACATGCGCGGGTTGGGCCTGGCGATTTCCACCGTGGGCATCGCCGCCTGCACCATGCTGTTCTGCCTGGCGTCGGGGCATTTCGACCTTTCGGTAGGCTCGGTGATCGCGTGCGCCGGCGTGGTGTCGGGGATCGTGATCCGCGACACCGACAGCGTGCTGCTCGGGGTGTCGGCGGCGTTGGCCATGGGCCTGGTGGTGGGGCTGATCAATGGCATCGTCATTGCCAAGCTGCGCATCAACGCATTGATCGCCACGCTGGCGACCATGCAGATCGTGCGCGGCCTGGCCTACATCTTCTCCAACGGCAAAGCGGTTGGTGTGATGGACGAGGGTTTCTTCGTGTTCGGCAACGGCCAATTGATGGGCGTGCCGGTGCCGATCATCATCACCGTGCTGTGCTTCGTGTTCTTTGGCTGGCTGTTGAACTACACCACCTACGGGCGCAACACCATGGCCATCGGCGGCAACCAGGAAGCGGCACTGTTGGCCGGGGTGAACGTCGACCGCACCAAGATCATCATCTTCGCCGTACACGGGCTGATCGGCGCATTGGCCGGGGTGATCCTGGCTTCGCGCATGACCTCGGGCCAACCGATGATCGGCCAGGGGTTCGAGCTGACCGTGATCTCGGCCTGCGTACTGGGCGGGGTGTCGCTGAGCGGTGGCATCGGCATGATCCGCCACGTGATCGCCGGGGTGCTGATCCTGGCAATCATCGAGAATGCGATGAACCTGAAGAACATCGACACCTTCTACCAGTACGTGATCCGCGGTTCGATCCTGCTTTTGGCCGTCATCATCGACCGCATGAAACAACGCTGAAACCTGTCATATGGAGATCAGCCTGTGGGAGCTGGCTTGCCTGCGATAACGGTGTGTCAGCCGGCAAATTTATTGGCTGATCCTCCCTCATCGCAGGCAAGCCAGCTCCCACATGAAGTTCTGCTTTTGCCATAATGCCCGCGCTTTCACACTTATAGGCCCGACATGCAGGAAAACGCCTCCACTCCCGCCAAAGACGCCGCCCCCACCGGCACCCAGACTCTGTTGCGCGGCCTGGGCGTGGTGCAGGCAGTGGCAGCCGGCGCGCGCGATTTGAAAGAGATCGCCAAGCGCATCGGCACCACCCGCAGCACCACCCACCGCCTGGCCAGTTGCCTGGTGGAAGAGCGCTACCTGCGCGTGGTGCCTCAGGTGGGTTATTTGTTGGGACCGAAATTGATCGAACTGGGTTTTCAGGCGCGCGAAGAACTGCCGTTGGTGACCCTGGCGGTGCCGTACCTGGATGAGTTGTCGGCGCTGACTGGCGACACCATCCACCTGGCCATTCGTGAATACGACGACGTGTTGTACCTGCACAAGAACCCAGGCCGCAACGGCCCGGAAATGCGCTCGCGGGTCGGCCATCGCATGCCGCTGGCACGCACCGGCATCGGTAAGGCGTTGCTGCTCGATGACACGGCCCAGGAGTGGCAGCGCCTGTACGAAGTCAGCCTGCCGGTGGGTGGGAAAAACCTGCAATGGCCGCAGCACCCGGAACAGTCCTGGGCGCAGTTCGAGCAGCGCATGCGCGAATACGTGACGGGGGGCTATGCGTTCGACCTGGAAGACAACGAACCGTCGATCCGCTGCGTGGCGGCACCGGTGCGCGATGCCAGTCGGCGTATCGTCGCCGGCATCAGCATCGCCAGTACGGTGCCCTACATGCCGCTGGAGAAAATGGCCGAGCTGATCCCTGTGGTCAAACAGGTCGCAGCGCGGCTGTCAGCGGAGCTGGGCGCGAAGGTCTGATCGATCGCTGTCAGGCCTTCAGGGTCGCCATGTCGATGACAAAGCGGTACTTCACGTCGCCGGCGATCATGCGGGCGTAAGCCTCGTTGATCTGGCGGATGTCGAGCATCTCGATGTCGCAGGTGATGTTGTGCTCGGCGCAGAAATCCAGCACCTCCTGAGTTTCGGCGATACCGCCGATCAACGAACCCGCCAGCACCTTGCGCCCCAGCACCAGCTTGGCGGCGTTGACCGGTGGGTCCACCGGCTCGATCAAACCCACCAGAATATGTACGCCATCAAAGCGCAGTACGTCGAGGTAGGGGTCGAGGTCGTGCTGCACGGGGATGGTGTCCAGCAGGAAGTCGAAATGGCCGGCGGCGGCTTTCATCTGCTCGGCATCGGTGGACACGATCACATGGTCGGCGCCCTGACGACGGCCTTCTTCGGCCTTGCTCGCGGAGCGGGTGAACAGCGTCACTTCGGCGCCCATGGCCTTGGCGAACTTGATGCCCATATGGCCCAGGCCGCCCATGCCGAGGATGCCGACCTTGTCGCCGGCCTTCACACCGTAGTGCTTGAGCGGCGAGTAGGTGGTGATGCCGGCGCACAGGATCGGCGCGGCGCTGGCCAGGTCGAATCTGGCCGGAATCTTCACCACGAAATGCTCGCTGACCACGATGCTGTCGGAATAGCCGCCCATGGTGTTGCTGCCGTCTACCCGGTCGGGGGTGGCGTAGGTCATGGTCGGGCCTTCGAGGCAGTATTGCTCCAGATCCGATTGGCAGGCTTCACAGTGGCGGCACGAGTCGACCATGCAACCCACGCCGACCAGATCACCGACTTTGTGCGCACTGACGCTGGCGCCGATGGCCGTGACCTTGCCGACGATCTCGTGGCCCGGCATAAGCGGGTACACCGCGATGCCCCATTCGTTGCGCGCCTGGTGGATATCGGAGTGGCACACGCCGCAATACAGGATCTCGATGGCCACATCGTCGGCGCGCGGGCTGCGGCGTGCGAAGGACATGGGGGCGAGGGGAGTGGTGGCCGACTGGGCGGCATAACCGATGGCGGTGTACATGGCGAAACCTCGCAAAAGGACTGATTGGAAGGCGGCGCATTTTCCGCGCCGACCCCGGGTGCAGCCATGGCGATTGCTCCGAGTCTCATGCCTATTCGTCCGGGAGTGCCGGGTGTTTGGATCCAGCTGGCGCCAGACCTGCGATGATGGTGTCATCCCTTTTTCACGAAGTTTTTTGCCATGTTGTTGACCCGCCATCTCGATGCCAATGCGGCGCTGGTTGCCTTGATCGAAGGGCTTGCGCCTTGTGACGGTTTTTCTCCCACCCACCTGCCCGGCGTGCAGGTGCTGCGCGCCAGTTGCGATGTCGCGCGCGGCCCGCAGATCTATGAACCCAGCCTGATGATCGTCGCCCAAGGCAGCAAAGTGGCGTACCTGGGCCCGCGTACCCTGGAGTATGGCGCCGGGCATTACCTGATCCAGGCCATGCCGGTGCCATTCGAATGCGAGACCTTCGCCCTGCCGAACGCGCCATTGCTGGGTGTGACAGTCGGTATTGACCGCGTGGTGCTGGGCGAACTGGTCATGGCCATGGGAATTCAGGCCGGGCCACCGCCGGCGGCGCAGACCTTGGAGTCGATGAGTTCGGTGGTGCTGGATGACGCGATGCGTGGCTGCGTCGAGCGCTTGCTGGAATGTTTGCACGATCCGCTGGAGAGCCGGATCCTGGGGCCCGCGCGGGTACGGGAATTATTGTTCACCGCGCTGCGCGGACCACAGGCCGATGTGCTGCGTGCGTTGGTGGAGCAACAGGGGCAATTCTCGCGGATCGCCACCTCGCTGAATCACCTGCATGCCCATTACGCCGAACCCCTGAACATCGAGACCCTGGCCGGGTATGCGCATATGAGTGCGTCGACCTTTCACGAGCACTTCAAGCGCTGCACGCTGTTGTCGCCGGTGCAGTACCTCAAGCGTCTGCGCCTGCTCAAGGCCCAGCAATTGTTGCTGGTGGACGGCCTGGGGGTGGCGCAGGCGGCGCACAGCGTGGGGTATCAGAGCACGTCGCAGTTCAGCCGTGAGTACAAACGCTATTTCGAACGCAGCCCGGGTGAAGAGCGGGCTGCCTGATTTTTCCTGCTACGGTGGGATCAAAACTGTGGGAGCGGGCTTGCTCGCGAAAGCGGTCGTTCAGTTAGAGCATGTTTGACTGACACACCGC